>NZ_DASYJG010000089.1:0-19324 GCF_035996765.1 Baekduia sp. | reverse complement strand
CGTTTGCGCGAACGCAGAAGACGAGATCCAGGAGTCGCGTCACGAGATCATCTGCCGCGTCCTGCATTGTGGACCCGTCGCCGAACGCCACGCCGGCGAGGACGAGCCGGCAACGGCCGCCGTCGTCGCGAACGCTCAAGGGAGGGGTCCAGCCGTCGGGCACACGCCGGGCCTACCCCGGATTCAGGGCCGTTAGCCGCCTCGTCTATTCGCGCGCCATCATCGCCGCGGCCTCGCGCTCGAGATCGACGTACGGCTCGCCGCTGACGTCGACGGCGACGCGGTTGATCGTGCCGCCGGTGAAGGCGAACGGCGCGCTGCCGGGGTAGTCGGCCGTGACCGGATCGCTGCTGTCGCGCCCGACGCACAGGCCGTCGCCGGCGATCGAGAACTTGCCGGGCTGCGTCTTGATCTTGCCCTCGCCGACCTTCACGTCGCCGTGAAACAGCGAGAGCGTGCCGACCGACAGGCCGGGCGGGTCCTCGCCCTCCTTCTCGAAGGCGGCGGACAGGATCAGGCCCTCGCCGGTCGGCAGCTCCTGGTCGGCGACGATGAGCTGCTCGACGCTGCCGACGAAGCTGTAGACGTAGTGCAGCCGGTTGTCCTTGACGTAGAGCGCGTGGCCACCGAACCGCGCCCCGTGCGCGAACAGCACGCCCTCGGCGCCGGCCTCGGGGATGTCGACGACCGCCGCGATGGCGTAGGAGCGGTTGCGGATGTTGACCGCCTGGGATTCGGGGACGTCGGCGAGGTCGGGGTAGTAGATGTAGCGGTTGCGCGGCGGCGACAACAGCGGCCGCGGCGTGATGATGATCTCCAACGCTGAGCGGTCGTCGAGCGGGAACGCCCCGTTCGCGCCGGCCTCGGCGTACCAGAGGTTGACCAGCTTCTGCAGGCGCTCCGGCTCCTGCGTCGAGAGGTCGTGCAGCTCGGAGCGATCGACGTCGGTGTGGTAAAGCTCCCACGTGTCCTTCTCGAAGTGGCCCCAACCACTGAGCGTTGGGTGGGTCGTGACGGCCGTCCAGCCGTCATGCCAGATGCTGCGGGAGCCGAGCATCGAGTAGAACTGGGTCTCGCGTGCGCTCGGCAGGGCCGCGGCGTCGAAGCTGTAGCGCATGCTGATGCCGTCGAAGTGGCTCTGGACGTGGCCGGCGATCGTCTCGGGCGGCTCGACGCCGAGCGCGTCGAGCATCGTCGGGACCAGGTCGACGGCGTGGTGGTACTGCTCGCGGATCTCCCCGCGCGCCTCGATGCCCTTCGGCCAGGAGATGATGCACGGGTCAGACGTGCCGCCGGCGAACTCGTAGCGCTTCCACATCTTGAACGGTGTGTTGAACGCCATGGCCCAGCCGTTGGGGTAGTGGTTGTAGGTCCCCGGGCCGCCGAGCTCGTCGAGCTTGGCCAGGTTCTCTGCCATGTCGTCGGGGATCCCGTTGGCGAACTTGCTCTCGTTGACCGAGCCGTTGGGCCCGCCCTCGCCGCTGGCGCCGTTGTCGGAGACCACGACCACCATCGTGTTCTCGCGCTGGCCGGTCTCCTCGAGGTAGTCCAGGAGGCGCCCGATCTGCCAGTCGGTGTGGGCCAGGAAGCCGGCGTAGACCTCGGCCATCCGGCTGAACAGCCGCTGCTCCTGCGCCGATAGGGAGTCCCAGGGGCGCGTGACGTCCAGCGCCGGGAACGCCTCACCGTCGGGCCCGGAGCGGGTCTCAGGCGTCCCGATCGGGTTGATCGGCGGCAGCTCGGTGTCGGGCGGGACGATGCCCAGCTTCTTCTGACGCGCCAGCGTCTGCTCGCGGATCGCCTCGTAGCCCATGTCGAACTGGCCCTTGAAGCGATCGCTCCACTCCTTGGGCGCGTGGTGCGGGGCATGGCAGGCGCCCGGCGCGTAGTACAGGAAGAACGGCTTGTCGGGCGCCAGCACCTTGGCGTCCTTGATGAACTCCAGCGCCTTGTCGGTGAGGTCGACCGTCAGGTGGTAGCCGTCGTCGGGCGTGCTCGGCGGGTCGACGGGGTGGCTGTCGTAGACGAGCTCCGGGAACCACTGGTTGGTCTCGGCGCCGAGGAACCCGTAGAAGCGCTCGAAGCCGCGGCCCGTCGGCCAGTTGCGCCGCGTGGAGGCGAGGTTCATCTCCGCCTCTGGGCACAGGTGCCACTTGCCGACCATGTACGTGTTCCAGCCTTGGGCGCCGAGGATCTCCTGGATCTGGCCGTTCTCGGGTGGGATGACGCCGCTGGCGTTCGGGAAGCCGCTGGCCGCCTCGGTGATGCAGGCCATGCTGTTGCGCGTGTGGTTGCGACCGGTCAGCAGGCAGGAGCGCGTTGGTGAGCAGAGCGCTGTGGTGTGCCATTGCGTGTAGCGCAGGCCGTCGCCCGAGATCCGGTCGATGTTGGGCGTGGGGATCGGGCCGCCGTAGCTCTCCAGGGCGGAGAAGCCGACGTCGTCGAGGACGATGTAGACGACGCTGGGCGCGCCGTCGGGGGCCCTGGGCGGCTCGAACGGCGACCAGTCCGGGACCGAGTCGCGGATGTCGGTGTTGACCTTGCCCTTGAACGGCTTGCTCATGGTGATGCGCTCCTGGTTGGCCCGCGCGGCATGGGGTTCTCGGCATCAAGCCTGGTCGAGGGCCGCGCCGGGCGCATCATCCAGTCCGGGTGATGTGGGCTGCTCGGCGCGCATCGCGGCGAGGTCGGCCGAGATGCGAACGGCCGCCGAGGTCAGCGGCGCGGCGAGGACCATCCCGACCGCGCCGAACAGCGCTCCGGCCCCGATCGTGACGACGAGCACGACGAGCGGGTGGATGCCGAGCGCGGCGCCCATCACCACGGGCTGGATCAACTGCTGCAGCGCGCCGTTGGCGAGCAGCACCACGACGGCCATCGCGATCGCGGTCTGCGTGCCGTTGTCGCCGAGCGCGATCAGCACGGTGAAGGCGCCGGCGCACCAGGCGCCCAGGAACGGGATGTAGGCCGCGGTGAAGTTCACCACGGCGATCGAGCCGGCCAGCGGCACGCCGAGCAGCAGCGCGCCCAGGCCGATGACGATCCCGTTGAACGCCGCGATGGCGGTGACGCCGCCGAAGTACCCGCGCAGCGACTGCAGCGTGCGACCCAGGACGACCCGCGCGGCGGGGCGCGGCACACCGAGATGGCGCTCGGCCCAGGTCCGGATCGTCGGGCCGTCCTTGAGCAGGAGGAACAGGCTCAGCGCCGTGAACGAGATGAAGACCGCCAGCGACGCCAACCCCGAGATGCCGGCGCCGAGGCCGTTCAGCAGCGCGTGGAACGCGTCGCCGATCCCCGAGCTCGCGCTGCTCTTGGCCTGCTGGGCGCTGTCGCTGCTCGCTCCGAGGTCCTTGAGCGCCGACTGGAGCTTGTCGGCCGCGTGCTGGAGCTTGTCGGTGAGCTCGGAGGACTGGCTCGAGACGCCGCTGATGATCATGACGAGCAGGGCCGCGCCGGCCACGGCGACGCCGACGAAGACGAGCGCCGCTCCCGCCAGCCGCGGGATGCCGTGGTGCTGGAGAAAGCGGACGATCGGCGACAGCACGGCCGCGAGCACCGCCGCGACGACGACCGGGACGAAGATCGTGCTGGTGAGGTTCGCGATCCAGACCGCGCCGACCAGGACGATGGTGACCCCGGCCAGCAGCCAGGCGGCAAAGCCGAGGTCGCGGAGCCACGGTGCGCGGCGAACACGCCGGAGAGCTCGACCCGCTCGAGCGCTTCTGGCGGGTCCTCGGCGGGTTTGCGCGTGCGGCCCATTGGTTGGCGTGCAGCGTCACCGGGCGCGGCGCCGGCCGCATCGTCCGATGCGGGTGATGCGAGCCGGTGCGCCGACCGGAGACGCTGCACCCATGACCGATCAGGACCCCCGCGCGCAAGATCCGACACCGCCGCCGACGGGCGAGCCGCCGCCGTCCTACGGCGAGCCCCCGCCGCCGGGCGCGCCCACGGCAGCGGGGTCACACGGCTGGGCGATCGTCGCCGGCGTGGTCGTGGTGCTGCTGATCGGGGTGCTCACGGCGATGGTGATCGACCGCGGCGACGCGGGCGCGACGGCGAACACGGCGCCCTCGATCAGCGTCGACCTGCACCGCACGACGAGCACGAAGAACGTCACGACCACGGTGGCGGCACCGACCCCGGCGCCGTCCACGGTGACGGTCACGCCCACGGTCACCGTTGCGCCGGCACCGGCCAAGACGGTCACGGCCCCTGCTCCGGCGCCCGGCACGAACACCCCGACGACCACGACGCCGTGAGCGCGTCTCACCATGGCCGTCGCCGTCATCCCAAGCGGGTGATGCACCGCGGCGATGCCGCTCATACGGTCCGGGTCAACCCACGAAGGAGGAACTTCGATGTCCACCAGCGCTGAACCCCGCGGCACGTCCGCTCGTCTCTCCGCCCAGCCGGACGCCTCCGTCGACGACGGTCGCGGCTACGGCTGGGTCCTCTTCGCCGGGATGATGCTGGCGATCGTCGGCACGTTGAACTTCATCTACGGCATCGCCGCGATTGGCGACAGCAAGTTCTACGTCAAGGACGCCCAGTTCATCATCAGCAACTTGAACACGTGGGGCTGGGTCCTGGTGATCATCGGCGCCGTGCAGGTCGTGTCGGCGTTCGGGATCTGGGCCCAGGCCGGTGGGGCCCGCTGGGTCGGCATCATCAGCGCCGGGCTCAACGCGATCGTCCAGATGCTGGCGATCCCGGCCTATCCGTTCCTGGCGCTCGCGCTGTTCGCGATCGACATCCTCATCATCTACGGCCTCCTCGCGTACGGCCGTCGCACAACCGGCTGAACGGTCATGACCGCGGCCCCGGTGCAGCTGCTCACCTTCGCCTTCGGTCCCGACGCGGTCTTCGAGGGCCAGATGCTCGGCGCGGTGGAGCGCCTGGAGAGTGGCGGCGCGCTGCGCATCGTCCAAGTGATCTTCGTCCGGCGCGACGCGACCGACGGCACGCTGTCGGCGTTCGCGCACCGCGGTGGGACGGCCGGCGGCATCGCCGGGCCGGCCCTCGAGTTCCGTCTCGACGAGGACGAGCGCCGGCGCTCCACGGAGCGGGCGCTCGCGGGCGTGGCGGGCACGGGCGTGCGCGAGCTCGGCGACGAGCTCGCGCCCGGCGCTGCGGTGGCCGCGGTCTTCGTCGAGCACCGCTGGCGCGCCGACCTCGCCGAGGCGACCAAACGGACGGGCGGCATCGCCGTGTCGTCGGACTTCGTCGACGCAGAGGCATTGGCGCGCGAGCTGTCCGGATGACGGCCGACCAGCTGCTGACGCATCTGTTCAACGCGGGCGTCGCGATCTCCATCATCGCGACGGTGCTCGCGCTCGGGATGTCCTACCGCGTGGCCGAGTTGGTGGCACCGTTGCGGCGGGTCTGGCTCGTCGCCCTGGTGATCCTCGTCAACTCGGTGCTCGTCCCCGCCGCGGCGTGGGGCATCGGCAAGGCGCTGCCGATCGACGCGTCTGCCGTGACCGGCATGACGCTCGCGGCGATCGGCGCCGCGAGCGCCGCGGGGCTGAAGGCCACCCAGCTCGCGCGCAGAGCCGACCTCCCGCTTGCCGTCTCGCTGGTCGTGGTCCTCCAGTTCGCCAACCTCGTCGCGGTGCCGCTGTGGGCCGGCCAGGTGGTCAGCGGTGCCTCGATCAGCGCGAGCTCGATCCTCGGCAACCTGCTGCTGCTCGTGCTCGTCCCGCTCGCGCTCGGCCTGCTCGCCCGCGCCCGCTACACGGCGCACGCGGCGACCTGGCAGGTCGAGCTCACGAAGGTCTCCAACCTCGCGCTCGCGCTGGCGCTGGTCGCGGGGATCTCGGTCAACTGGCAGGCGATCGTCTCGCTGCTCGGCTCCTGGGTGCTGCTGGCGTCGGCGCTCACCGCGATCGTGGCCGTCGCGCTGGGCGGGGTCGTGGGACGCGCGGACCCCGAGACGCGGACGACCACCGGGCTGGTGTCGGGCCTGCGCTTCGGCTCGCTGGGCCTGATCATCATCGGCACCCAGCTGCACGGGAACGCCGACTACCTGGGTCCGGCCATCGTCTTCTCGCTCGTCGACCTGATCATCGTCCTGCTCTTAAGCGTCGAGATCGGGCACCGCAGCCCCGACCCCATGAACTCGCCGGGTGCCCCCATGCCGGCCGCGGGAGGCGCGGGCACCCGGTCACGGTCGCCATCGGTCCGGCGTGCCACCGGCTGAGACACCTGAGCACCCCCGTGCGTCGAGCAGCGGGTTTGGGCAACCTGCTTGCGGCATGCGCGACATCCCAACAGGGCGCGCGGAGGTCGGCGTCCTCGTCGTCGACGACCAGCCGTTCTTCCGCGATGCGGCTCGCGCCGTCCTGGACACGCTGGTGGGCTTCAGCGCGGTGGGCGAGGCGTGCTCGGGGCGCGAGGCGATGCTCGCCGTCGCCCAGATCCGTCCGGAGCTCGTCCTCATCGACGTCCGCATGCCGGGCATGAACGGCATCGAGGCCGCGCGGCGCATCATGGCCGGCCACCCCGAGACGGTGGTGGTGCTGATCTCGACTGACGACTTCATCGACGCCGCCTCGACCGTGCGGTCGTGCGGCGCGGTGGCCTTCGTGCGCAAGCAGGACTTCGGCGCAGCCTTCCTGCAGGCCCTCTGGGCTCAGCACGGTCGGCGTCTGGACTGACGCCGGCCGCCGACCGACCAGCTAGTGGGCGAACGCCGACACCTGGGGGACTCCCGGGCGGGCGCCGGCGCGCTCCAGCGTCGCGGTCTGCTGGCGGAGGTCGTCCAGGAACAGGTCGGCCATGTCGTGCGTCATCCCGGCGCGCACGACCACGCGCAGGACCGACAGGTCCTCGCGGTTGGCGGGGAAGGTGTAGGCGGGCACGAGCCAGCCGCGCTCGCGCAGCCGGTCGGACACGTCGAAGACCGTGTACTTGGTCTCCGGCTTGACCGCGAACGCGAACACCGGCAGCTCGCTGCCGTCGGTGATCGTGCGGTAGGACCCCATCGCGGCGACCTCGGTGGCGATGTGCTGCGCAACCGCGCTCGAGTTCTGCTGCACGGCCGTGAAGCCCTCACGGCCCAGGCTCAAGAACATGAAGTACTGCGCGACGACCTCGCTGCCGGGCCGGGAGAAGTTCAGCGCGAAGGTCGGCATCTCGCCGCCCAGGTAGTTGACCTTGAACACCAAGTCGTCGGGCAGCGCGTCGGCGTCGCGCCACAGCGCCCAGCCGACGCCCGGGTAGACGAGGCCGTACTTGTGGCCCGACGCGTTGATCGACTGCACGCGCGGCAGCTGGAAGTCCCAGACGAGCTCGGGCTGGACGAAGGGGGCGATGAAGCCGCCCGAGGCGGCGTCGACGTGCAGCGGCACGTCGGGCCCGCCGCCGGCGGCCAGCGCATCCAGCGCCGCCGCGATCTCGGCGACCGGCTCGTAGCTGCCGTCGAAGGTCGACCCGAGAATCGCCACGACGCCGATCGTGTTCTCGTCGCAGTGGGCGGCGGCCTGCTCGGCGTCGAGGTGGAAGCGCTCGCCCTCCATCGGGACGAGCCGCGGCTCGACGTCCCAGTAGCGGCAGAACTTGTCCCAGCAGACCTGGACGTTGACGCCCATCACGAGGTTCGGCTTGTCGGTCGACAGGCCGGCGGCGCGCCGGCGCTCGCGCCAGCGCCACTTCAGCGCCATGCCGCCGAGCATTGCGGCCTCGCTGGAGCCGGTGGTCGACGTGCCGGTGGCGTCGCCGCCGCCCGGCGCGTGCCAGAGATCACCGAGGATGTTCACGCAGCGCTTCTCGAGCTCGGCGGTCTGCGGGTACTCGTCCTTGTCGATCATGTTCTTGTCGGCCGTCTCGGCCATCAAGGCGGCGGCGTGCGGCGGCATCCACGTCGTGACGAAGGTCGCGAGGTTCAGGCGCGCGCTGCCGTCGAGGAACAGCTCGTTGGTGATGAGGTCGTGCGCGACCTCGCTGCCGGTGCCGGTCGCCGGCAGCTGATGGCGCGGCAGCGCCGCGGCGGTGGCGTCTCGGACGAGCGGGGAGGCGATGCTCGAGGAGACCGGGCCGGTTGGTGTGGTGGTCACCGACCCATCGAACAGCGACGGCCGGGCCGTCGCATCATCCGTTCGGGATGAGGTCTGGGTCGCAGCGGACGGCGGGAGCGCGATGCGCTCAGCGGGTGCCGTCGCCGTTGGCCAGCACGAGCGTCTTCTGCGCGGCGAACTCCTCGTCGCTCAGCGCGCCGTGGTCGTGCAGCGTGGCGAGGCGCTCGAGCTCCTCGACCGGCTGGCTGCGTGCCGGAGCGCGTCGCGCGTCCCGCACCGCTCGCACCGCCCGCGTCGCGTGTCCCTGCAGGGCGGCGCGCGTCGCGCCGGCCTGCGCCGCGGGGAACTCGGCGGCGATCTGGCGGCGGAAGGCGGCCAGCCCGACGAAGCCGAGCACGATCATGATCAGCACGGGCAGTGGCATGCGCGTCGCCGGGATCGGCGCCCAGGCGATCACGAGCAGCAGGGCGACGGCGACCAGCGAGTAGGCGACGGCCGGATGCTCGCGCAGGGTGGGCGCCGCCGCGCGCCGCGCCGCGATGGCCGGCCGGTAGGGGCCGGCGAGCCACGCGGCCGCCACGGCGGGGATGCCGATGACGACCGTCGCCTGCGCGATGTCGCGCAGCATGTGCGTGCCGATCGACCACGCGGCCTGCGCGGCCGGCTCCACGGCCGCGGTGGCCGACAGCTGGCCGACGACGTAGTTGCCCGCGATGCTGCGGGCGACGAGGACGAAGAGGCCGGCGGCGATCAGGTCGAGGCCGGCGATCAGCAGCGTCTCGCGACGGCGGCCGCGGGCGAGGTAGACGGCGCCGGCGAGCATGGCGATCGCCAGCGCGGGCAGCACGGCGGAGAGGCCCTTGACCCAGGACACGACGCTCTTGAACGTGTCGACCTGGGTGTTGGACATGACCGTGATGTTCCCCGCGTCCGGCGGGATCCGGTCAGACAGGGAGCGCGGGAGCCCCAGGCGGCCGATGACCTCGACCACCAGCGAGCGCAGGTTCAGGACGATCGCGCCGCCCGAGGCGGTCACCAGCTTCGAGTCGCCCTCGGCGATGTTGATGAACTGCTCCGCGGTGACGCGGTTGGCCTGCTTCCAGACCTCCTGAACCCGCGGCCGACCGAGCGCTCGGTTGGTCGTCTTCTGGGCGAGGTCGCGCAGGCCGCTGGTGGCCGGGCCCGCCAGGGGCTTGAGCCGCGGCGGCAGCGCGCCGGCGATCTGCGCGGTGACGTCGGCGTTGGCGTACACCTCGTCGACGAGGTAGCCGGAGACCTGCGTGCGGATCTCGCTGTTGTTCAACATCGCCGCGCTCGTGTCAGACCAGTTGTCGGCATTGAGCACCTGGCGGTTGGCCCAGACCGCGAAGACGGCGAGCACGGCCAGGACGGTCGCTCCGCACAGCAGCCCGCGGATCGCGATGCGGCGGCCGCGCCCGATCGGCGCGCCGGGGTCGTCGGCGTGGGTCGGAGCGGGGGCTTCGGGCGGTGGCGCGGCAGCGTCGGTCATGGCGGGTCTCCTTGGCGCCCACCGTCGCAGCGCCCGCCCGGCGCCCGCAACGGGGCGGGCTTGCCTGTGGAGGGGTGCACGCACCGTGCGGCGACACCTGCTGGCCTCCCCGGCCCCTGTCAACGGCGGCCGGCCAGGGCTACAGTTGACCCATGACCCTCCGGGTGGCGCTCGCCGAGGACAGCTTCATCGTGCGCGAGGGGATCGCCCAGGTCCTGGACGACCACGCAGGCGACGTGACCGTCGTCGCCCGCTGCGAGGACGTCGAGTCGCTGTTGAGGGCCGTCGACGAGCATCGCCCCGACGTCGTGGTCACCGACATCCGGATGCCACCGACCAACACCGACGAGGGGATCCGGCTGGCCGCACGGCTGCGGGACACCCACCCCGAGATCGGCGTCGTCGTCCTGAGCAACTACGCCGACCCCGCCTACGCCCTGGCGCTCCTGGAGTCGGGCTCCGAAGGCCGGTCCTACCTCCTGAAGGAGCGCATCCACGACCGCTCGCAGCTGGTCTCGGCGATCCAGACGGTCGCCGTCGGCGGGTCGCTCATGGACCCCAAGATCGTCGAGCCGCTGATGCGGTCCCGCGGCCGCGCCGAGCGCTCGCCGCTGGACGACCTCACCTCGCGTGAGCTCGAGGTCCTGGCCAAGATCGCCCAGGGCATGAGCAACGCGGCGATCGCCGACGAGCTGGTGCTGACCAAGCGCGCCGTCGAGAAGCACATCAACTCGATCTTCTTGAAGCTGAACCTCTCCGGTGCCGAGGACGTCAGCAAGCGGGTCAAGGCGACGCTGATGTTCCTCGCCGAGGTCGACGAGCCCTCGGCGCCGTCGCGCTCGTTCGTGTAGGCGTCCTGCGGCGCACCACCCGATTCGGGTGATGCTCGGCCCCATGGCCGGACCTACGGTCGGTGAACCCACCGACGAGCGAAGGGACGTGCCATGAACAAGCCGATGTTCTTCTTCACGGGGATCTACGAGACCCCGGCGCAGGCCGAGGCCGACTACGACGCCATCAAGGCGCTGCACGGCAACGACGCCATCGGGTCGTATGACGCGGCCGTGCTCTCACGCGCCGCCGACGGGAGCGTGAAGGTCACCAAGGACGAGAAGCCCGTCAAGCACGGCGGCTGGGTCGGCCTCGCAGCCGGCGCCGGCGCGTCGGTCCTGTTCCCGTTCCTGCTGCCCTGGACCGTGGGTGCCGCGGCCGGCGGGGCGGGCCTGGGCGCGTGGTTCGGCCACCTGGCCCACGGCATGTCCCGGCACGAGGCCAAGGAGATGGCCGCGATGCTCGAGCCCAAGCAGGCGGCGCTGATCGTCATCGGGATCGACGAGGACGTGGCCAAGGTCGAACAGGCGACCGGCGGCTCGCTGAAGCACGTCACTAAGCACCTCGACGGCTCGGACTTCCAGGAGGCCGAGGGCGAGGCCATGCGAGCGCTCGAGCAGCAGGAGCGCGTCGAGGCGGCCGTGTGAGACGACGGAGAGGCTGAGCACCGGAGGGCGATCCCGTGACGTGGGGCATCGCCTTCCGCGCCCGCCAGTACCTGAAGGGCAGCCTGTGGGTCGTCCCGCTGCTCGGGGCGCTTGCGGGGCCGCTGCTGGCCCAGCTCGACCTGCGCATCGAGCAGCACATCACGCTGCCGGAGTCGTGGACCTACTCCGAGAGCACGGCCGCGACCGTGCTCAGCGCGGTCGTCGCGTCGATGATCGGGCTGACCGGCATCGTCGTGGCGATCGGCGTCTTGGTGGTGCAGATGGCCACCGGCACGCTGTCGGCGCGCTACATGCGCCTCTGGTACCGCGACCCGCTGCAGAAGGCCGTGCTCGGCAGCTTCATCGGCTCGTTCGCCTTCGCGTACTCGCTGCTGCGCCGCGTGGGCCCGACCTCGGTGCCGAGCCTCGGCGTCTCGATGGCCGGCGTCGCGGTCGCCGTCAGCCTGGTGCTGTTCCTGCTCTACCTCGACCGCTTCATCCACCGCTTGCGGCCCGTCGCCGTCGCGGCGTTCGTCGCGGGCACCGGGCGGAAGGTGCTGATCGCCGTCGACGCGCGGCGCCGGCCCGCGGGCGGGCCGGCGGTGGACCCGGTCGCCGAGGACGACCACGTCCTCGCGGTCCCGACGCCGAGGCCCGGCGTCCTGCAGGCGATCGACCTGAAGGGGTTGGTCGGGCTCGGCCGCCGGCAGGGCGTCATCGTGCAGCTGCACTACGCGGTCGGCGACTACGTGCCGGAGGGCGCGACGCTGCTCTCGCTCCGCGGCGGCGCCATGGCCGCGACGACGCCGAAGCGGGCCCAAGGCCTGTTCGCGCTCGGCCAGGAGCGGACCATCGAGCAGGATCCCGCGTTCGCCCTGCGCATCATCGTGGACATCGCGATCCGCGCGCTGTCGCCGGCGGTCAACGACCCGACCACGGCGGTGCAGCTGCTCGACCACGTCGAGGCGCTGCTGCAGCTCGCGGGCGAGGCCGAGATCGACGAGCGCCTGGAGCTGTGCGACGAGGACGGCGTGGTGCGCCTCGTGGCCCCGGTGCGCGGGTGGGCCGCGTACTTCGCGCTGGGCGTCACCGAGATCCGCGAGTACGGCGCGACGTCGACGCAGGTCACCCGTCGCCTGCAGGCGATGTACCAGCACTTGCTGGACGTGGTCCGTCCGGAGCACCGCGCCGTGGTGGAGGACGAGATGGCGCGCCTGGACGCCGACCTGCGCGCGCTGTTGTCAGACCCCGAGCGGCGCGCCTACGCGGCCACGCCCGACCGCCAGGGCATCGGCGGGATCACCGACGAGCGGGCGGCGGTGGCGCAGCCGCTTGGATCATCTGGATCGGGTGATGCGTCGTGATCGGGCCGACGGTTGCATGGGCCACCGTGTCCCCGCTTGCGGCCACCACGGTGGATCTCGCTCGGCTGCAGTTCGCGACGACCTCGATCTACCACTTCCTCTTCGTCCCGCTCACGCTCGGCCTCGGGCCGATCGTGGCGATCATGCAGACGCGCTGGCACCGCACCGGCGACGAGGCGTGGCTGCGGCTGACGAAGTTCTTCGGCACGCTGTTGTTGATCAACTTCGCGATCGGCGTGGCCACGGGCCTCGTCCAGGAGTTCCAGTTCGGGATGAACTGGTCGGTGTACTCCAAGTACGTCGGCGGCGTGTTCGGCGCGCCGCTGGCGATCGAGGGGCTGGCGGCGTTCTTCCTGGAGTCGACGTTCCTGGGGCTGTGGATCTTCGGGTGGGACCGGCTGTCGCCGCGGCTGCACCTCGCGACGCTCTGGGTCGCCGTCGCCGGCACGTGGATGTCGGGCTACTTCATCCTGGTGGCCAACTCGTGGATGCAGCATCCGGTCGGCTCCAAGGTCAGCGGCGGCGAGGCGCAACTGACCGACGTGTGGGCGCTGCTGTCCAACCGCTTCGCGCTCTACGCGTTCACCCACACCATGTTGGTCGCGTTGACGATGGGGTCGCTCTTCGTCTTCGGCATCGCCTGCTGGCACCTGCTGCGCGGGCGCAACGTCGACCTGTTTCGCCGCGCGGCTGCGCTAGCGCTGGTGGTCGCGGTGCCGGCCACGGTGGGCAACATGGTCGTCGGCAGCCGCTTCGGCCTGGCGACGACCGACTACCAGCCGATGAAGATCGCCTCGGCCGAGGCGCTGTGGAACACGGAGAAGCCGGCTGGCTTTTCGCTGTTCCAGATCGGCGGCTTCACGCAGTCCGATCAGAAGCCGAGCTTCGTGATCCAGGTGCCCAAGCTGCTGTCAGTGCTGGCGACGGGGACGTTGACGGGCCAGGTCGAGGGGATCAACGAGGTCAACAAGGGCTACCAGAAGCAGTACGGCAAGGGGAACTACATCCCACCGGTGAGGGTCACGTACTGGAGCATGCGCGTCATGGCCTACCTCGGCGCGCTGATGACGCTCGTCGCGCTGCTCGGCGCGTTCTTCTACCGCCGCGGAACGCTGGAGGGCAAGGTTTGGTTCCTGCGCACGGCGGTCGCGGCGATCGCCTTCCCCTACCTGGCGGCGACCGCCGGCTGGCTGCTGACCGAGGTCGGCCGGCAGCCCTGGATCGTCCAGGGGCTGCTCAAGACCGTGGACGCGAACTCGCCCAGCGTCGGCACGGCGATGCTCGCCGTGAGCCTCGGGGTGTTCGTGGCGCTCTACGCGGCGTTGGGTGTCCTCGACGTGGTCCTGATGCGCCGCTACGCCCGGCTTGACCCGCCGGAGCTCGAGCGCGCGGCCGAGCCCCCGGTGGCGGAGCTGGTCCCGTCATGAGCCTCGAGGTCTTCTGGTTCTGCCTGATCGCCGTCCTCTGGGCGGGCTACTTCGTGTTGGAGGGCTTTGACTTCGGCGTCGGCATGCTCGCGCCGGCGATCGGGCGCGACGACGACGAGCGGCACACGGTGATCGAGACGATCGGCCCCGTCTGGGACGGCAACGAGGTCTGGCTCGTCGTCGCGGCCGGCGCGACGTTCGCGGCCTTCCCGGCCTGGTACGCGACGATGTTCTCGGGGCTGTACCTGCTCCTGCTGGCGATCCTCGTCTGCCTCATCGTGCGGGCCGTGTCGTTTGACTGGCGCGGGCGCGGTGCCGGCGAGCGCTGGAACCGGCGGTGGCGCTGGGCGAGCACGGCCAGCAGCGTGGGCGCGCCGTTCTTCTGGGGCGTCGGGCTGGCCGCGCTGCTGCACGGCGTGCCGCTCGACGGCGACCAGACCTTCGCCGGCAACGTCGGCGACGTGTTCAGCGCCTACACCGTGCTCGTCGGGCTCGCGACCGTGCTGCTGTTCGCCTTCCACGGCGCGACGTTCCTCACGCTGCGCCTGGGTGGCGCGCTGGGCGAGCGCGCGGCGGCGCTGGCACGGCGGCTCGCGCTGCCGGCCGTCGTCGTCGTCGCCGGCACGCTGGCGTGGACGGTCGGGGTGGCGATGGACCGCAACGACCGCGGCCTGCTGCCGGTCCTCGTGCCCGCGGCCGTCGGCGCGGCCGGGGTGGTCTGCGCGGGTCTGCTGGTCGGCGCGCGCCGACCGGGCTGGGCGTTCGCCGCCACGGCGGTGGCGGCCGCGATGATCGTCGCCACGCTCTTCACCGGTCTGTATCCCCGCGTGATCGTCTCGCACCCGGACTTCTCCAACAGCCTGTCGATCTCCGACGCGGCGACCGCGCACTACGCGCTGAGCGTCGTCACCGTCGTGGCGGCGCTGTGCACGCCGGTGGTGCTGCTCTACCAGGGCTGGGCCTACCACGTCTTCCGGGCACGGGTCGGCGGCGCCCCGTCGGTGTGAGCCGGCGTGCGTCCGCTCGATCCCCGTCTGCTGCGCCGCGCCCGGGCCGCTCGCACGCTGCTCGCGCTCGACGTCGTACTGGGCCTCGTGACGACCGCCGCGGTGCTGGCCCAGGCATCGCTGCTGGCGTGGGTGGTCACCCGCGTCTTCGCGGGCGCGCCCGCGCGGACATGCGTCGGCGCGCTCGTGGCGCTGGCGCTGCTCGGCGTCCTGCGCGGCGCGGTGAGCTGGGGGACCGAGGTCGCCGGGCGTGGCGCAGCGTCGCGGGTGCTGTCTGAGCTGCGGCTCGCGCTCCTGCGCCGGCGCCTGTCCGAGCATCCCGAGGCCGTCGACGGCACCGAGGCGGGGGAGGTCGTGGCCGCCGCGGTCCAGGGCGTGGATGCCCTCGGCGCGTACTTCGCGCGCTACCTCCCGCAGCTCGTGCTGGCGTGCCTGGTGCCGGTCGCCGTCGTCGTCTTCGTCGCGACGATCGATCTCGAGTCCGCGCTGGTCATGGTCGTCACGCTCCCGCTCGTCCCGTTGTTCATGGTGTTGATCGGGCTGCGCACCGAGCGCCACACGCAGGAGCGCTGGGCGGCGCTGGTGGCGTTGTCATCGCACTTCCTCGACGTGTTGCGCGGCCTGCCGACGCTGCGCGCGTTCGATCGCGCCCGCGTGCAGACGGCCGCGATCGCGTCGGTGGGCGACCGGCACCGGCGTGCGACGATGGCGACGCTGCGCGTCTCCTTCCTGTCGGGCTCGGTGCTCGAGCTCGCGGCCACGCTGGGCGTCGCGCTCGTCGCGGTGCTCGCCGGCGTGCGCCTGGTCAGCGGCAGCCTCGGCCTGCAGGCGGGGCTCACCGTCCTGATCCTCGCGCCCGAGCTCTACCTGCCGCTGCGCCGGCTCGGCGCCGAGTTCCACGCCAGCGCCGACGGGCTCGCGGTCGCGCAGCGCATGCTCGCGCTGCTCGAGGCGCCGGGGCAGACGTCGGCCGTTGGCGTCCGCTTCCCAGCGAGCCCGCGCCGTGCGCCGGTGCGCCTCGAAGCCGTGTCGTTCGTCTACCCGACCCGGCCGGGCCCGGTGCTCGAGCACGTGGACCTGGAGCTGGCGCCGGGCGAGACGCTGGCGCTGGTGGGGGAGAGCGGCGCGGGCAAGAGCACGGTCGCCGCGCTCGTCCTCGGCCTGCTGCGCCCGACGGCGGGACGGGTGACCGTCGACGGCGTCGACCTGCTCGAATGCCGGCGCGGCGCATGGCTGCGCCAGCTCGCGTGGGTGCCGCAGCACCCGGCGCTGCTGCCGGCCAGCGTCGCGGACAACATCCGGCTGGGCGACCGCTCCGCCAGCGAGGCGGCGGTGCGCGAGGCGGCGATGCTGGCCGGCGCCGACGCGTTCGTGCGCGCGCTGCCCGACGGCTACGCGACGGTCGTCGGGGACGGTGGGCGACCACTCTCTGCGGGACAGCTGCGCCGCGTCGCCCTGGCGCGGGCGTTCCTGCGCGACGCCGCGCTCGTGGTGCTCGACGAGCCGACGGCCGACCTCGACCAGGTCAGCGTGGGCGTGGTCGGCGAGGCGGTCGCGCGGCTGGGCACGCGCCGCACGGTGCTCGTGATCGCCCACCGGCCGGAGCTGATCGTGTGCGCCGACCGCGTCATCCACCTCCCGCCCCCGGGCGGCGACTCGGTGCTGGCGACGACGCCATGAACAGCGCCACGGCACGGATCCTGGACCTCGCGCGCGTGCCGCGGCGGCGCGTCGCGCTCAGCGTCGTGCTGGGCGCGCTGACCGTGATCTGCGGCGCCGGCCTGATGGCGACCGCCGGCTACCTCATCACGCGCGCCGCGGAGCGGCCGGCGATCCTCTCGCTGGGCACGGCGATCGTGGCCGTGCGCTTCTTCGGGCTGGCGCGCCCGCTGAGCCGGTACGCCGAGCGGCTCGCCTCCCACGACGTGGCGCTGCGCGCGCTCGCCCACGCACGTGTCGTCGTCTTCCGGCGGATCGAGCCGCTGGCGCCCGCGCAGCTGCGCGGCTACCGCGACGGCGACCTGCTCGCCCGGCTCGTGGCCGACGTCGACCGGCTCCAGGACCTGCATCTGCGCGGCGTCGGGCCGCCGCTCGTGGCGCTGCTCGCCGGCGCAGCGTGCGTGGGCGCGGCGGCCGTCGTCCTGCCCGCCGCCGCGCTGATCCTGGCCGCCGGGCTGCTGCTCGCGGGCGTGGCCGTGCCGCTGCTGGCGACTGGGCTCGGAGCGCGGGCGCAGGCGCGGCAGGCCGCCGCCCGCGGCGCGCTCGCGACCGAGCTGCTCGACACGCTCGTCGCCGCGCCCGAGTTGGTGGTCTACGGCGCCGGCGACGCGGCGCTGGACCGCGCCGCGGCGGCCGACCACGAGCTCGTGCGCCTCTCCCGCCGCGATGCGCTCGTCGGCGGCCTGGGCGAGGGGCTGGGCGTCGCGATCGCCGGCGCGACCGTCGCGGCGACCCTGTTCGTCGCGGCCGAGGCGGTCGCCGACGGACGGCTCGATCGCGTGCTCGTCGCCCTCCTGGCGCTGCTCGCGCTCGCCGCGTTCGAGGCGGTCACGCCGCTCATCGCCACCGCGCGCGAGCTGCCCGCCGCGCTGGCCGCCGGCCGGCGCCTGCTCGCGCTCACCGACACGGAGCCCGCGATCGCCGATCCGCCGCTGCCCGCGCCCGCGCCGCCGCGGGACGCCGTGCTGGCGCTGGAAGGCGTCCGGGCGCGCTACGGCTCCGGCGAGCCCGCCGTGCTCGAGGACGTGACGCTGCGCTTGGCCCCCGGCGGCCGCGTCGCCCTCGTCGGTCCCAGCGGCGCCGGCAAGACCACGATCGTCAACCTGCTCCTGCGCTTCCTCGATCCCGAGGCCGGGCGCGTGACGCTGGCCGGTCGCGACCTGCGCGACTACCGCCAGCAGGACGTCCGGCGCGCGATCGCGCTCGCCGGCCAGGATGCCCACCTCTTCTCCACGTCGATCCGCCGGAACGTGTGCCTGGCGCGCCCGGAGTGCAGCGACGAAGAGCTGACTGCCGCGCTGGACCAGGCGCGCATCGGCGACTGGGTCCGCGGCCTGCCAGACGGCTGGGACACCGCGGTCGGCGAGCGCGGCCGGGCGCTGTCGGGTGGGCAGCGTCAGCGGATCGTGCTGGCGCGGGCGCTGCTGTCGCGCGCGCCGGTGCTCGTGCTCGACGAGCCGACGGCCCACCTCGACGAGGCGACGGCGACGGTGCTGATGCGCGACGTCTTCGCGGCGGCGAGCGACCGCGCCGTCCTGCTCATCACCCACCGGCCCGAGGGGCTGGACGCCGTCGATCAGGTCGTGACGCTGGACGCCGGGCGCGTCGTGGCGCGCTCGCCGTCGGCCGCCGCCTGAGGCTGCAGCAGCTGCCGCCAGCCACGCAGCAGGCCGTGCACCGCGGCGGCGCCGACGATCGGCCCTTCGGGCAGCGGGAGCGCCGGCGGCGCGAGGACGAACGCGCGCGTCTGCGGGCCGCCGAGCCCGCCGTGGAACGAGATCAGCTCCTCGAACGCGCAGCCCTCGTCGACCATCGGGTCATAGAAGCTGCCGACCATGATGTCGGCCACGTGCGCGAAGCCGTCGGTGCGGCGCAGGTGGTCGGCCGCGGTCGGCGAGAACGGCGCGAGCGGGTCGTCGCCCTCGACGCGGTCGTCGTCCAGGTAGCGCGCGCCGCCGTCCGGGCCGAGCACGACCGCGCCGTCCTGCGCGGAACGCACGAGCAGCCAGCCCACGTGCGGGTGGTCGCGCAGCGCGTCGATGAGCTTGGGGTGGCGCTCCTGGATCTCCTCGAGCGTGAGCCGCCGCGGCGCGCCCTCCATCAGGTAGACGAGCCCGAGGTTGCCGGAGCCGAGGACGACGACGTCGCGACCGCTGACGTCGGACTTGGACTTCTTGTCGTCCTTGCCCTGCTTGCCGCTGGCCTCGTCGACGGCGTGGTGGACCATCGCGCGCTGCTCGTCGCCGCCGGAGAAGCCCGCGACGCTGCCGCCGGAGGTCAACGAGCGCTCGACGAGCTCATCGAGCCCATAGCCGTTGCGCTGCTTGAACGTGGCGCCCTGCGTCTGGCCGTGGTCGGAGAGGACGACGATCTCGTAGGGCCGCGGCGCGTAGCGGCGGGCGCGCTCCAGCCGGCCGAACTGCTGGTCGAGCTTGCGCAGCGCCTCCATCGTGTCGGCGCGCTCAAGCCCGGAGTGGTGCGCGACCTCGTCGTAGCTCGAGAACGTGGCGTAGACCGCGGGGCGGCCGCGCATCATGTCGGTCAGCACGCCGAACACGATCAGGTCACGCACGACCACGCACAGCACGGCGCGCAGGTAGGGATATCGGCCGCCCCGCTCGCCCCGGGGCACGACGTCACGTCGACGCTGGGCGATCGCGGCCGTGTACTCCAGCACCACCTCCCAGGCGAACAGGACGAGCTCGCGCGTGACGTTGAAGCCGTTGGCCAGGAACGCTCGATAGCCGGCGTTGCTGTGCTTTTCGGCGTCCATCCGGCTGACGGTGAGGATGACCTCCTCG
>NZ_DASYJG010000088.1:0-3322 GCF_035996765.1 Baekduia sp. | reverse complement strand
TGCAGACGCGGCTGCGCCGCTAGCTCCAGCGCAGGGTCTTCGGCGCCTCGCGCATGCGGATCACGTGCGCCGGGATGCCGGCGACGACGGCGTTGTCCGGGATGTCCTTGGTGACGACGGTGTTGGAGCCGACGATCGCGTTGTCGCCGACCGTCGCGCCGCGCAGGATGCAGGCGCCGTAGCCGATCCAGCAGTTGCTGCCGACCTTGACGTCACGCTTGTAGATGCCCTGGTGGCGGATCGCGCGCTCGACCTCGACGACGCCGTGGTCGAAGTCGATCAACATCACGCGGTCGGCGATGATGCACTCGCGGCCGATCGACACGTGCTGGAAGGCCGAGACGGTGCACTCCTGGCCCATCACGGTCTTGGCGCCGATGTGGCACTCGCCCTCGTGGACGCGGATCTTGCAGCCGTGGCCCAGCCACGACCAGCGACCCAGATGCAGCACCGCGTTCGGGCCCACCTCCAGCGAGACGCCGGGGCAGATGAACGCGAGGCCATCGAGCTGCAACCGCCCGCGCAGCCGCAGCTTCCAGTACGCCAACCGCAGGATCAGGCGGGCGTACTTGCGGTTGAACATGCCGTTGCGCCGGGCGAAGCGCAGCAGCGCGAGCGGGCCACCCGACAGCGGCGGCGGATCGCCCCGGTAGTGCAGCGGCGGGGCAGGCGGAGACGCGATCATGGGCGGGGACAAGACCGGTTCCACGCCCGCGGAGGCTAGCGCGCAGGGCCATCAGCGCGCAGGGTCACGACGGCAGCGCGTCGGCGAAACGCTCCAGCGCGTCGGTGTCGCGCCAGGGGCGGCCGTGGCCGAAGACGGTCAGCGCCGGGCGCAGCGCCGCGACGCGGCGGATCGACTCGCGGTTGCGCGCCGGATCCAGCGTGAACTCGCGCGGCGGCTCGTGCAGACCCTGGCGACCGGTCGTCGGATGGCGGCCGAAGAGCACGTCGCCGGCGATCAGCACGCGGTCGGACTCGCGCCAGAACGAGAGGTGGCCGGGGGAGTGGCCGGGCGTCTCGAGCGCGACGAAGCCGGCGTCCAGCGCATCGCCCTCGCGCAGCTCGCGGTCGACCGTGACGCCCGGCCCGGCCCAGTGCTTGAGCTGCCAGCGGGTGATGACGTTGGACGGCGCGAGCGGGCCGACGGCGCCGCTGCGCAGCTCGTCGGCCTCGGCGGCCGGCCCCCAAAACGGCGTGCCGAGCGCGGCGACCAGCGCGGCGCTCGCGCCCTGGTGGTCGCAGTGGCCGTGGGTGACCGCGTGAGCCTTGATGGGCAGGTTGGTGGTCTTGACCGCCCGCAGGATGCGCCGCGACGCGTAGCGGGTGCCGGCGTCGACGATCACCCCACCCGCCAGGTAGATGTTGATGGCAAACGGCGGGAAGCCGGGGACGTGGCGCAGATCGGGAGCGAGCTCGTACATGTCGGCCATACGCTGCCGTATGGCGCTGCGCTTGTCAATACGGTCCCGTATGGTGGGCGGTCAGATGACGCCGGAGAACCTCGATCGCGAGCGCTGGGAGCAGGCCGCGCTCGATGCGCTGGAGCGTGGCGGCCTGGCCGCCGTGGCCGTCGAGCCGCTGGCCCGCGAGCTCGGCGTCACCAAGGGCAGCTTCTACTGGCACTTCCGCACGCGCCAGGAGCTGATCGCGGCGACCGTCGCGCGCTGGGAGCGCCTGCACGTCGACGGCCCGCTCGAGCAGGTGGCCAAGATCGACGACCCGCGTGAGCGGCTGCTCGCCCTGCTCGGCAAGGCGTCGGCCAAGCCGCCGTCGATCTTCATGCGGATGCTCGAGGCCTCGGCCGATGACGCGGCCGTCCACGCCGCCGTCGTGCGCGCCGCCGAGCGGCGCGTCGCGTTCATGGCCAGGGCGTTCGGCGAGTTGGGGCTCAGCCGCGCTCGGGCGCGCCGCCAGGCGCTGTTGGCCTACAGCACCTACGTCGGGCGCGCCCACCTCAGCCGCGACGCGCCCGAGCTGCTGGGCGACCCGCAGGCGCTGGCCAAGCACACCGCCGAGCAGTTGATCCCGTGAGACCGTCATCGTGCATGGCGGCCAAGCACGTCGCCGAGCAGTTGATCCCGTGAGTGCGCCGTCGTGCATGGCGGGCAAGCACGTCGCCGAGCAGTTGATCGGGTGAGTCCGCCATCATGCGCGGTCCATGTCGCAGGCCCAGCAGACCCTCGCCCAGCGCCTTCTCGACGGTGACAAGCGCGCCCTGGCGCGCGCCATCACGCTCGTCGAGAGTGACGACCCCGCGGGCTGGGAGCTCGTCCGCGAGGTCTACCCGCACACGGGCAACGCGTCGATCGTCGGGCTGACCGGCGCGCCGGGCGCCGGCAAGTCCACGCTGATCGGCGCGCTGACCAAGCTGCGCCGCGAACAGGACCGCGAGATCGCCGTGCTGTCGATCGACCCGTCCTCGCCCTTCACCCACGGCGCGCTGCTCGGCGACCGCATCCGGCTGACCGAGCACTTCCTCGATCCCGGCGTCTTCATCCGCTCGATGGCCAACCGCGGCGCGCTCGGCGGCCTCAGCGAGGCGGCGCTGCAGGCGGCGCTGCTGATGGACGCCGCCGGCAAGGACGATGTGTTCCTGGAGACCGTCGGCGTCGGTCAGGCCGAGGTCGACATCATCGACCACGCCGACACCATCGTGTTGGTCCTGATGCCCGGCTCGGGCGACTCGATCCAGGCGCTGAAGGCCGGCGTCATGGAGATCCCCGACATCATCGTCGTCAACAAGGCCGACCATCCGCTGACCGACACGATGGTCCGCGAGATCCGCGGCGTGCTCTCGCTCGCGCCGCAGCGCGGCTGGCGCGTGCCGATCATCAAGACCGAGGCGCACAAGGGCGCCGGCGTCGCCGAGCTGGTCGCCAAGCTCGACGAGCACCGCGCCTTCATCGAGGCCGAGGGCACGCTCTCGGAGCGTCGCAAGCGCAACCTGCGCAGCGAGGTCGTCGCGATCTGCACCTTCCGCCTGCGCCGCCGCCTGGAGGAGCAACTCGACGAGGACGACACGTTCGCCGAGCTCCTCGACGAGGTCGTCGCCCGCCGCCTCGATCCCGCCACGGCGGCGAGCCGCATCCTCGAGCGCCTCGACGCGGCCGCGGCCGCGGGCGACGACGACTAGCGCCACCGCCGCCGCCACCCCCACCCCGGGAAGCGTCGAGGGACGACTCAGCCACGCCTCGGGGTTCGGTCGTCGCTCGACGCTCCCTGGTTAGGCCGGGCGGGAGGCCGCGGCCGCATCGAGGCGCTCGAGGATGCGGCTGGCCGCCGTGGCCGGGTCGAGGCGGCGGGCGACGACCTCGTCGAG
>NZ_DASYJG010000087.1:0-4310 GCF_035996765.1 Baekduia sp. | reverse complement strand
CCAGGTGACCACCCTGGCCCAGGCCGCTGATCCGCAGGAGTACGGCCGCAAGGCCGGCAAGGCGATCGCGCTGGGCATCGGCGCCGGCCTCGGCACCATCGGCCCGGGCGTGGGCGTCGGCTTCATCTTCGGCAAGGTCATCGAGTCCGTGACCCGCCAGCCCGAGATGCGCGACGAGATCACGTCGATCCAGTGGCTGGGCTTCGCACTGACCGAGGCGATCGTCTTCTACGCGTTCATCTTCGGCCTCATCGCCTTCTTCCTCGGCTAGGCACGGATGCTGACCGGCCTCATCACCGCTCTTCCGCTGGCCGCGGCGGACGCCGCGAAGGACAAGAGCAGCAACTTCCTCGTGAGCCCGGACATCGGGCTCATGATCTGGACGCTGATCGTCTTCTTCGTGACGTTCTTGTTGTTGCGCAAGCTGGCCTTCCCGCGCATCTCCGAGGCCCTGGAGAAGCGCCAGCACATGATCGAGGAGTCGATCGACACGGCACAGCGCACCAAGGCTGAGGCCGACGAGATCCTGGCCGAGTACCGCGAGCGCCTCAAAGAGGCTCGCGCCCAGGCCGAGGAGATCGTGGCCCGCGCCCGCAAGGCGGGGGAGGCCACCGAGCGCCAGTCGCTGGAGGCCGCCAAGGAGACGCGGGAGGAGCTGCTGGAGCAGACCCGCCGCGACATCGAGGCCGAGACCCGCCGCGCCATCCAGGAGATCCGCAAGGAAGTGGCCGACCTCACCGTCGCCGCGACCGAGGCCGTCACCCGGAAGACCCTCAACGAGGACGACCAGCGTCGGCTCGTCGAAGAGGCGCTGTCGGAGCTCGACTTCTCGGCCCTGGGGGAGCGCCGCTAGATGGAGGAGATCGCCCAGGTCTACGCGCGATCCCTCTTCGAGGTCGCCAAGGAGCAGGACAAGCTCGACGTCGTCCGCGAGCAGCTCGGCCAGTTCGCCGAGGCGCTCGACGGCAGCCACGATCTGACCACGTTCTTCTTCGCCCCCTACTTCTCCACCGAGGAGAAGGAGCAGGGCCTTGGCAAGCTGCTGGATGGTGTCGACCCCGTGGTCGAGAACTTCCTGCAGCTGCTGATCGAGAACCACCGGATGCCGGCGATCTTCCGTCTGCGTCGCGCCTACGAGGTGCTGTGGGAGCACGAGAACAAGCTCCTGCCGGTCACCATCACGTCGGCCGTCGCGCTGGATGAGACGACGGTCAAGTCCATCGGCGACGCCATCGGCAAGCAGACCGGTCAGCAGATCGAGCTGACCTCGACGGTCGACCCTGATGTTTTGGGTGGCCTGATCGTCCGCGTCGGGAACTCCATCCTCGACGCCTCCATCCGCAACCGCCTCGAGAACCTCCGCCGCAGCGTCGCGCACACCTAGCGCGTCGCACGAGCTCACACCTTCCAAGGAACCCGAATCGCATGCAGATCAAGCCCGACGAGATCACCTCCATCCTGAAGTCCCGCATCGAGGGGCTCGACCAGGGACAGGCCGAGCTGACCGAGGTCGGCACCGTCCTCTCGGTCGCCGACGGCATCGCCCGCATCCACGGGCTCGAGAACTGCATGTCGTTCGAGATGCTCGAGCTGCCCCACGACGTGACGGCGCTCGCGCTCAACCTCGAGTCCGACAACGTCGGCGCCGTGCTCTTCGGCCCGTGGGAGAAGATCGTCGAGGGCGACACGGTCAAGCGCACCGGTCACCTCCTCGACATCCCGGTCGGCGATCAGATGCTCGGCCGCATCGTCTCCCCGCTGGGCATCGCGCTCGACGGCAAGGGTGACATCGAGGTCACCGAGCGCCGCCCGGCCGAGTTCAAGGCCCCGGGCGTCGTCCAGCGCCAGCCGGTCACCGAGCCGATGCAGACGGGCCTGAAGGCCGTCGACTCGATGATCCCGATCGGCCGTGGCCAGCGCGAGCTGATCATCGGCGACCGCCAGTCGGGCAAGACGGCGATCGCGATCGACACGATCATCAACAACAAGGACTCCGACCTCGTCTTCGTCTACGTCGCGATCGGCCAGCGCATGGCCACGGTCGTCGGCATCGCCGAGACGCTGGCCGAGGCCGGCGCCCTGGAGAAGACGATCATCGTCGCCGCAGCCGCCGACGAGGCCGCGCCGATCAAGTTCCTGGCTCCGTACGCCGGCGCCGCGATGGCCGAGTACTTCCTCTACAAGGGCGGCCACGCCGTCGTCACCTACGACGACCTCACCAAGCACGCGTTCGCCTACCGGCAGATGTCGCTGCTGCTGCGCCGCCCGCCGGGCCGCGAGGCGTACCCGGGCGACGTCTTCTACCTCCACAGCCGTCTGCTGGAGCGTGCGGTCAAGCTGAGCGACGCGCTGGGCGGCGGCTCGATGACGGCGCTGCCGATCATCGAGACCCAGGCCGGCGACGTGTCGGCCTACATCCCGACCAACGTGATCTCGATCACCGACGGCCAGATCTTCCTGGAGCCCAAGCTCTTCAACGCGGGCGTGCGCCCGGCGATCAATGTCGGGATCTCTGTTTCACGGGTGGGCGGCAACGCGCAGATCAGCCCGATGAAGAAGGTCGCCGGCCGCCTGAAGATCGAGCTGTCGCAGTACCGCGACCTCGAGGCCTTCGCGCAGTTCGGCTCCGACCTCGATCCCGACACGCAGCGCACGCTGGCCCGCGGCGCGCGCCTGGTGCGCACGCTCAACCAGAACGAGCGCGAGCCGCTGCCGGTCGGCGTGCAGGTCGCCCAGGTCTACGCCGCGACCAACGGCTTCGTCGACCGCATCGACGTCGACCGCATCGGCGAGTTCCTCGACGGCCTCTCGCAGCGTGCGCGCTCCGAGTCCCAGGAGCTGTTGGACAAGATCGCCGGCGGCGACTGGTCCGACGAGACCCAGAAGGCGTTGAAGGACCTCATCTCGACCTTCGCCGACGACTTCGGCTACGACCTCGACGAGGAGGGCCAGCCGCTGTCAGAGGGTGAGAGCGACCGCATCAAGGAGCGCTCCTCCTCCACGCCGCCGCCGGCAGCTTCGGGCGACGAGTCCTCCAGCGACGAGGCCGAGGCGCAGCCGGCCGGGGCCACCGCGTAACGCATGTCGCAGCGCGACGTCAAAAACCGGATCGCCTCGGTCCAGAACATCCGCAAGATCACGCGGGCGATGGAGATGGTCGCCGCCGCCCGCCTGCGTCGCGCGGAGCAGCGCATCGAGCACCTGCGTCCCTACGCCGGGGCCATCCGCCGCATGACGCGCCAGGCGGCCGAGGCGGCGGGTGGGGAGATCGGCGCGCTGCCGATCCTGGCCGAGCACGAGTCGCAGCAGCGCGTCGCGCTCCTGCTCGTCACCGCTGACCGCGGCCTGGCGGGCGCCTTCAACTCGCAGATCATCCGCGCCGGCATCCGCGCCGCACAGGAGTACGAGGAGCAGGGCAAGGAGGTCGTCTTCTGGGCGACCGGCCGCCGCGGTGTCTCGTCGCTGACGTTCCGGGGCCGCGACCCCAAGGGCGCGTTCACCGGCTTCACCGATCGCCCGGCCTACGCCAACGCCCGCGAGGTGGCTGAGGACCTCATGGCCAACTACATCGACAACAACGTCGACAAGGTCGAGATCTTCTACAACGGCTACGTGTCGCCGCTGGTGCAGGAGGTGCGGCGCGAGACGCTGCTGCCGCTGCAGCAGGCGACGATCCTCGAGGGCACCGAGCGTGAGACCGAGGGCGCCGAAGGCGACACCGGCCATCACGCGCTGGTCGAGTACGAGCCCGATCCCGCGGCGATCCTCGAGCGCCTCGTCCCCGACTACGTGGAGATCTCGATCTTCCGCGCGCTCTTGGAGTCCACGGCCTCCGAGCACGGCGCCCGGATGACCGCGATGCGCAGCGCGTCGGAGAACGCCGGCGAGGTCATCGACGACCTGACGCTCGAGATGAACCGCGTCCGCCAGGCGGAGATCACGCAGGAGATCATGGAAGTCGTCGGCGGCGCTGAGGCGCTCACGTAGGCCTACAACAAGACTTAGAACGTCCCAGGAGAACCAGAGATCATGGAAGCCAGCACCACCGAGCGCCCCACCGGCGCTGACACGGGCGAGAAGAACGTCGGCCGCATCGAGGAGATCCAGGGCGTCGTCATCGAGGCCGTCTTCCCCGACAAGCTGCCCCACATCTACAACGCGATCCGCGTGAAGCTGCCCGAGGCCGCGAAGGCCGAGGAAGGCGTCTCCGGCGAGGCCGGCGCGGAGTGGCTGGTCTGCGAGGTCCAGCAGCACCTCGGCGACGACCGCGTCCGCGCGGTCGCGATGGACACCACCGACGGCCTGGCCCG
>NZ_DASYJG010000086.1:0-54294 GCF_035996765.1 Baekduia sp. | reverse complement strand
CGGACCTAAGTGATTGACAGAGCATCGATTCAGCCGCTCGGCCTCTTAACGCCAAATTAAGTGGTTGCGGAACACATATGGAACATATAGTGTTCGTTCATGATTTGTTTCGGTGAGTCCCGCGGGGCCGCCTCAGCCGGGGAAAGAGACATCGATGCTGACCCGAAAACAGTTTGAGCTATTGCGTTTCATCCATGAGCGTCTGAAGGAGGCAGGCGTGCCGCCCTCGTTCGACGAGATGAAGGACGCGCTGGACCTGCGTTCGAAGTCCGGCATTCATCGCCTCATAACCGCCCTCGAGGAGCGCGGCTTCATCCGCCGGTTGCCCAATCGTGCACGCGCCATCGAGGTGATCAAGCTACCAGATTCGGTCGCGCACGGCATCGGCACGACCCGCGCGCGCGGATTCACCCCGAGCGTGATCGAAGGCAATCTCGGCCGGGTGCGGGCCTCGTCCGACGACGACAGCAACCGCGCGGTCGCCGTTCCGGTCATGGGCCGTATCGCCGCCGGCACGCCGATCGAGGCTATTCAAAGCAGGACCCACGTCATCAACATGCCGCCCGACCTCATGGGCACGGGCGACCACTTCGCGCTGGAAGTGCGCGGGGATTCCATGATCGATGCCGGCATCCTCGACGGCGATACCGCGCTGATCAAGAAGACCGACGCGGCCGACACCGGCGATATCGTGGTGGCGCTGATCGACGAGGAAGAAGCCACGCTCAAGCGCTTCCGCCGGCGCGGCGCATCGATCGCGCTCGAGCCCGCCAATACCGCCTACGAAGTCAGGATCCTTCCGCCCAACCGCGTGCGCATCCAGGGCAAGCTGGTGGGACTGTTTCGGCGATACTGACCGGTCGCGCTGCGAACCTCCGCCATTCCCGAATTGTCGGCGTCTGTTGCACGCAATTCCTGCTCAGTCTCCCGCCTCGATGTCCTCTTCGCGCGGCGCGGCATCGCGCGGTTGCGCTTCCGGCGAGGTCGAACGGCTCGTCTCCTGCACGTCGCTTTTTTCTGCAAAGGCGCGAGCCCAAGGACGATCGTAGCCAATGGGCCGCGTCGGGGTGATCTCGAACCCTTCGCCCAGGCGCCGCAGCGCGATCGCTCCCGAGCGCCGCCAGATCTGCCGATCGACGACGACGGCAGGGCAGCCCGCGGGCGCCTCGCGCGCGCTGACCACCAGCGCGGCGCGGCGGCAGTCCTCCTCGAAGGCTTCGACCGTCTTCGCAATGGCAACAAGCGCGCCATCACGCAGCCGCGCGATGCAGCCGGCCTCGTCGCATCGGATGCCATGGCCGAGCGTGTTGTCCTTCGGCAGGCGCGCATCGGCGTCGGCGGCGAGCCATTCGCGGAAAGCAAAGGTGTCGCTGCCCGACTTGACCATCGCAAGCCGCCCATCGGCGCCCCGCACCGCAACGGCACTCCCATCGGCCGCGACCAGCACGTCGGGCTGCGGCGTTCGGATCATCAGGACTATGGCGCAGCCGAGCAGGAGCGCGCCGATGAAGCGCAGCGGCGTCTTGAGCAGGCAGAGGATCACGAGGCCGAGCGTGCCCACGAGCAATGGACCGACCCCGAAAGCCGCCACGCGGCCGAACGCACCCGGCAGACTGGTCACCCAAAGCGCGATGAAAATCATCCAGTCGAGACCGGCGCCCATCAACCACCAGAAGAAGCCGTCGAGGCCGAACGGCATCGCCGCCAAGCCCAGAATTCCCGCCGGCATGACCCAGGCCGAGACCACCGGCATCGCCAGCAGGTTGGTGAGCGCGCCATAGGGTCCGAGCCGGTGAAAGTGATACGCCGCGTAAGGCTGGGTTGCGGTTCCCGCCAGGAGCGACACGATCAGCGAGCCTACGATCCAGGCGACGCCCCAAAGCGCCACGCGGGCGCCCAGCGGCGTGTCGACTCCCGCCGTCATCCAATGGAGCCCCTGCTGATAGCCCGCGACCAGCGCGAGGGTCGCCGCGAACGACATCTGGAAGCTCGGATGGACCACGGACTCCGGCTGAATCAGCATCACGCCCAAAGCCGCCACCGTGAGCGTACGAAACGTCACCGTCGCGCGGTCGATGAGCACGCCCAGGAGAACGATCGCGATCATGATGTAGGAACGCTGGGTCGCGACCTCGGCTCCGGACAGGAGAAAGTAGAACGTGGCGGCCGCCAGGGCCACGAGCGCCGCCCATTTCTTGATCGGATAGCGCGTGATGCCGGGAATCAATGCGAGCGAGGCGCGGATAGCGAAGAACACGATCGCGACCACGACCGCCATGTGATAGCCCGAGATCGACAGCACGTGACCGATCCCCGACACGTACATGGCGTCGAACACCGGCGTCGAGAGGGCGTCGCGCTTGCCCGTGATCAACGCCGACGCGATCGAGCCCTTGTCGCCCGGCAGCACCGCGCGGATGCGCTTGTCGATCGCCTCACGCATGCCATCGATAATGGTCGCGTAACGCAGCCATGGCGTTGGCGCGTGCGGCGCCTCGGCGCTGCGGATGCGGCCGAGCGCAAAACCAGAGGCACCGATATTCTGGAAATACATGTCGCGCGCGAAGTCGTAGCCGCCCGGCCGCAGCGGCTCGAGCGGCGGCGAAAGCCGTGCCTTGAGCTCGACGAACGTGCCGACCGCGGGCGCGGTGCCCTTGCGCACCGATACCCGCACCCGCTCGAGCTTCTCGTTCAATCGCGGCCCGGCGATGCGCTCCACGCGCAAGACGATCCGGTCGGAGCGCTCACGCTCTTCCCGCGCCTCGACAAAGCCCGCGAGGTCCACGTTCCACACCGGCGCCGACAGCACGGGATGGGCGATGATGGCCCGCTTGAACGTCGCGGTCGCAAATCCGGCCGCGATAGCGGCGGCCGCCAACGCCGCCGGGAAGGCAATCGGCCGATGCCGCACCAGCATCGTGATGCCGACGGTGGCGCCGAGCATGGCTGCTGCGGCCCACGACGCGGGCTCCTGGTCGGCAGTGAAATAGATGACGATCCCGCAGCCCAACGCGATTGCGAGCCACGGCACCAGGCGGCCCGGACCGACCTCGACAAAGACCCATTCCCGGATGCGCCCTGCAAAACGACGCGCACCATCGGCGAGGCCGTCGGGCCACGCCCAATCCGGCCAACGCCCGGCCCCACTCCAAGGCGAACCCCAAGGCCGCCAAGCCTGCGTGCCGGCCTCGACCCGTCCGCGCGTGTTACCCTGCTCGACCATCGCGCGGCCCCCAGACGCCCGCGCCACACCTCACGCCCGGATGGTACACGACTTGCGGGCATTGGACAGCCGGTCAGGGGACCTGTGGATCCGCGCTAACCCCTCGGCCACGAGTCACAGGTCGGGTCGCGTTGTAGCCCGCGAAGCCGTCTACGGCGTCTTTTCAGCCGACACCTTGGCCCATGTGTCCCGCAGACCGACGGTGCGGTTGAACACCAGGCGCTGCGGCGTTGAATCCGGATCGCGGCAGAAATACCCCAGCCGCTCAAACTGGACGGGATCAATCGAATTGCCGCCGGCCAGCGCCGGCTCGACCCTCGCCTGCGTCAGCACCTCGGCGGATTCCGGGTTGAGATCGGCGGCAAAGTCGGCGGCATTCGGGGCGGGGCGTGTGAACAGCGGATTGTAGAGTCTGATTTCCGCCGGTACCGCGTCCGCCGCCGCAACCCAATGCAGCGTCGCCTGCACCTTGCGCCCGTCCGGCGCGTTGCCGCCGCGGGTGGCGGGATCATAGCTGCAGCGCAGCTCGACCACCTCGCCGGCGTCGTTCTTAACGATCTCGCGACACGTGATGAAATAGGCGTAGCGCAGCCGCACCTCTTTCCCCGGCGACAGCCGGTAGAACTTCTTCGGCGGGTTCTCCATGAAGTCGTCCCGCTCGACATAGAGCTCGCGCCCGAAGCGGATGCGTCGCGTGCCGGCGGCGGGGTCGTCGGGATGATTGATGGCCTCAAGCTCCTCGCTTTGGCCTTCGGGATAATTCTCGATGACGATCTTCAACGGACGCAGCACCGCCATGCGCCGCATGGCCGTCTTGTTCAGCACCTCGCGCACCGAAAAGTCGAACACGCCGACGTCGACCACGCTGTTCGACTTGGAGACCCCGATCCGTTTGATGAAATCGCGCAGCGCCTCCGGTGGCACACCGCGCCGGCGCAGTCCGGCGAGCGTCGGCATGCGCGGGTCATCCCAGCCGTTGACGTGGCCACCGCGAACCAGCTCGTTCAGCACGCGCTTCGACAGCACGGTGTAAGTGAGATTGAGGCGCGCGCTCTCATATTGCCGCGGATGAGAGGGCACCGGCAGGTTGTCGAGAAACCAGTCGTAGAGCGGCCGGTGATCCTCGAATTCCAGCGTGCAGAGGGAGTGGGTGATGTGCTCGAGGGCGTCCGACTGCCCGTGCGCGAAGTCATAGCTCGGGTAGATCTTCCACGTCATGCCGGTGCGCGGGTGGCTGGCGTGCAGAATGCGGTAGAGCACGGGGTCGCGCAGATTGATGTTGCCCGAAGCCATGTCGATCTTGGCGCGGAGCACCCGCGCGCCGTTGGGAAACTCGCCCGCCCGCATCCGGCGGAACAGGTCGAGGTTTTCGTCGACCGGCCGGTCGCGGTGAGGGCTGTTCTGGCCCGGCTCGGTCAGCGTGCCGCGCCTCGCCCGGATCTCGTCCTGCGACTGGTCGTCGACATAGGCCTTGCCGGAACGGATGAGGTGCTCGGCCCACTGGTAGAGCTGCTCGAAATAGTCCGAGGCGTGATAGAGATGCGTTCCCCAGGCGAAGCCGAGCCAGCGGACATCGCGCTCGATGGCGTCGATATACTCCTGCTCCTCCTTGACCGGATTGGTGTCGTCGAAACGCAAGTGGCAGCGGCCACCGAATTCCTGCGCGACGCCGAAATTGAGGCAGATCGCCTTGGCGTGGCCGATATGCAGATAGCCGTTCGGCTCCGGCGGAAAGCGGGTGACCACCGTGGTATGGCGCTTGGCGTCCAGGTCGGCCTGGATGATCTCGCGAATGAAATCGCGCCCCGTGTCCGCTACCGCCGTCTCGCTTGCTGCCATTCTTTCAATCCCGCGATCGATGGCCTTTGCCAGGCCGGCCGAGGCATCAGCGAAGGCGGGCCTGTCTCAGCCCGCGGCCTCAAGACTCGCACCGCGTGACAGGCCATCCCGCCGATGCGGCGGCGAAGGCCGGGGCGTACCAAATCCGCGTGAAGGCGCCAAGGGCACCGGTCCAGAAACCTGCCCATGAAACCTTTGATGGCTTGACCGAATTCTGTGATACACGGGCATTCCTCGACAGCCGGCGCGCGAAAATCATCCGACATGACCGAGACCATCGTCACCCGCTTTGCTCCCTCGCCCACCGGCTTTCTTCACATCGGCGGGGCCCGCACCGCGCTGTTCAATTGGCTCTATGCCCGCGCGCGGGGCGGCAAGATGCTGCTGCGGATCGAGGACACCGACCGCGAGCGCTCCACGCCGGAGAACGTCGCGCAGATCCTCGACGCGCTCGCCTGGCTGGAGCTCGACTACGACGAGGGCCCGATCTCGCAGCTCTCGCGCACCGAGCGCCACCAGGAGCTGCTGCAGCAACTGCTCGACGAGGGCAAGGCCTATAGGTCGAACGCGACCGGCGAGGACGTCAAGGCCTACAAGTCGGTTCACGGCGCCGACAAGGGCTTTCGTGGCGAGGCAGAAGCCGAGGGCGCCGTGCGCCTGCGCGTCCCCGACGAGGGCTCGACGACCGTCCACGACATCATCCGCGGCGACACCGTGTTTCAGCACGTCCACATGGACGACCCGGTGATCGCCCGCGCCGACAGCAGCGTCCTCTACAACTTCGCGGTCGCCGTCGACGACCTCGACGCCGGCATCACCCACGTCGTGCGCGGGGAGGACCACCTCTCCAACACGCCCAAGCAACTGCTCGTCTACGAGGCGCTCGGCGCGGCCGCTCCGGCCTTCGCCCATCTGCCGTTGCTGCATGGTCCCGACGGCAAGAAGCTCTCCAAGCGCCACGGCGCCGCCTCGGTCCAGGAGCTGCGCGACGCCGGCTTCCTGCCCGCCGCCGTGCGCAACTACCTGGCCTTGCTCGGCTGGGGCGCGGCCGACGACCAGACGATCCTCTCGACCGAGGAGCTCGTCACCCAGTTCGACGTCGCGCGCGTGCAGAAGAACCCGGCGCAGTTCGACGTCAAGAAGCTCACGTGGCTCAACGGCCAGTACGTGCGCGCGATGAGCGTTGACGAGCTGACCGCGGCGCTGGAGACGTTCACCGGGCGCAGCGGGCTGCGCGAGGCGGTCGCGATCTCCCAGGAGAAGATCGGGACGCTGGCGGACTTCTGGCCGCTGGCCGGGTTCCTCTTCGACGGCCCGGTCGACGATGAGCAGGCGCGCGAGAAGTGGCTCGATGCCAACCATCGCCACGCGCTCGTCCAGGCTCGTGAAGCGCTCGCACACGTCGAGCCGTTCGCGGTCGGGCCGATCGAGCTCGCGCTGCGCGAGGTCGTCGAGGCCGATCCGGAGCGCAAGCCCAAGGACGTCTTTCAGCCGATTCGCGTTGCGCTGGCGGGCACGACGATCTCACCCGGCATCTTCGAGTCCCTTGCGGTGCTTGGTCGCGAGGCGTCGTTGCAGCGGTTGGACGCGGCGCTGGCGACCTCGTAGCGCGGCGCCCGCGCAGGAGCGGCGGCGAGACGCCCGAATACCACGGGGCGGCGGTGTTGCGGACAACTGTTCGATGTTGCGCTCAATCATCCGTCCACGGCTGCCGATAACCGGGAGGTAGACGGGCCGCGGACCCCATCCGTGCCCATGCCCCATGGAGCCCAGAGACCCTATGCCCCCAGCAGCAGCCGCCTCTTCGAGCCAGCACACGCCGGCCGCCGATGTTCAGCGACGTCACAACGAAGGCCACGGCCGTCGTCTGACGGCCGCGTTCGAGGCGCTCGAGGCGTTCCCGGCGCTCGCTGAGTCCCGCAATCGCCTGCTGCGCGTCGTCCGCCAGGAGCGCGTCTCGACCGGCGAGGTCGTCGCTGCCGTCGAGTCCGACGTCGCGCTCGTGATCTCCGTCCTGCGCCTCGGCAACCAGGTCGAGGGCAAGTCCCGCGGCAAGGTCGAGTCCGTCGTCCACGCCGTAGAGCTGCTCTCCCCGGAGGCCGTCCAGGCCCTCGCGACGCGCGCCCGCACCTTTGACTTCTTCGAGCGCTCGTCGGTCTGGGACGCCGCTCCGGAGCGCTTCCGCCTCCACGGTGTCGCCACCCAGCGCGCTGCTGATCGCCTGGCCACCGAGGCCGGCTACGAGCATCGCGACCGCCTGATGGTCACCGCGCTGCTGCACGACATCGGCAAGCTCGTGCTGATGCACGCCTACCCCGGCTACCCGGGCCAGGTGCACGGCAACGCTCGCACGCCCGAGGAGCGGATCCACCGTGAGCGTCGCGAGCTCGGTGTCGACCATGCGCTGGTCGGCGGCGTCCTTGCTCGTCGCTGGGGCCTGCCGAAGGCTGTCGCGTCGGTCATCGAGCGCCACCACGCCGACGACGCGCAGGGCGAGGCCGCCTTCGTGCGCCTGGCCGACATGCTCGCCCACTACTCCCAGGGCGGCGCCGTCTCGCCGACCGAGCTGCTGAAGTGCGCCCGCACGATCGGCCTCGGGCCGAGCGAGCTGCGCAGCGTCATGTACGACCTGCCGTACCCGACGACCGGCCGCACGCGCCAGATCGATCCGTGCCCGCTCAGCGGCCGCGAGCTCGAGGTGCTCAAGCGCCTGGCCGAGGGCAAGGTCTACAAGCAGATCGCGCTGGAGCTGTCGCTTTCGACGAGCACGGTGCGCACCCACTTGCACAACATCTACGGCAAGCTCGGCGCGGTCGACCGCGCGCAGGCCGTGTTGATCGCCACGGAGCGCGGCTGGCTGTAAAAGCCCGCTCCTATTGCAAGACCCCTCGGGGGACGATCGACGTCCGGCACCGCGCCGGGCCTCGCTCGTCCCCCGAAATCGTTCTGCGGCGCGGTGTCTTGTCGTAGAGTCGATCGGGCGATGCTCTCCATCACCACCAAGTCGCCCTACGCCCTCAAGGCGCTGACCGAGCTCGGCCGCCAAGGCGGCGATTCACCCATCCCGATCGGCGAGCTCGCCCGCCAGCGCGGCATCCCGGTCCAGTTCCTCGAGCAGCTCTTCGCCGTGCTGCGGCGCGCGGGCGTGCTGAAGTCCCAGCGCGGGGTCAAGGGCGGGTACTCGTTCGCGCGGCCGGCGTCGGAGATCACGGTGCTGGAGATCGTGGAGCTGCTCGACGGTCCGCTGGGCGCCGGCTCGGATGGCATCTTCCTCGAGGCCGCGAACGCGGCGCGTGAGGTGCTGGCCAAGACGACGGTGGCGGATGTGGTGGAGTCGGAGAAGAAGGCGGCGGGGGTCGCCATGTACTACATCTAAACGCTTGACATTTTTGGGAGACGTCGATGTCCCTGGGAGGTGTACAGGCGGCAGGCGCCATGCTAGGTTCGGCCGCAGATGGGACTCCGCAATGGTCATAGCCGAGTAGTCGCGGCCTTCGTCGCCATCATCGTGGCGGGGGCCTGCGGCCTGGCCGCGTCGAGCTCACCGGCGGCTAGTTCGATGAAGGTCACCGAGCATGTCGTCCTGAAGCTGGCCAAGCGGACCGGTGCGACGAAGTTTGCGCACACCGGCCACGCGACAGGCACCCTGTCGGGCTCGGTGCGATCGGTCACCACGCTCACGCATTCGGTCGTGCTCCGCGGCACGGTGACGATCAACACGAGCCGTGGCGAGCTGCGGCTGAAGATCGATGGACGGGCTCGCACGCTGGCGTTGCGCACCAGGTTCGACGGCGCTGCGACGATCGACGGCGGCACCGGCCGCTACGCGCACGCTCGCGGCACCGGCAGGTTCACGGGCATCGTCAACCGCTCCACTTGGGCGTCGACGATCGACGCCTCGGGCTCATTCACCTACTGAGCGGGACCCGGTGACCAGACGACCGTACGCGCTGGCGCTGCTGCTCGTGGGCTTCGGCCTGCTCACGTCGTCCGCTGCTGCTCAAGTGCAGGCTCCGGTGCGCCTGGCGGCGCGGTTCTCCGACGAGGCACGGCTCGGGCGCTCCACCGCCGTGGACATCGACCTCAGCATCGATCACCGCTTGCCGCGGGTCACCGAGGTCCGCCTGCTCACCCCGTCCGGGATGACCTTGGCCGACAGCCGCCTCGGCATCGTTCCCTGCCGGCGGCCGGCCTTCGAGTTCGTCAACGTCCTGAACGCCGTGGTCCACGGACGCTGCCCGGCCAACTCGCTGATCGGCAAGGGGTCGGCAACGGCGGGCCTCCTGCTCAACGAGGACGCGCCGCTCTTCGGTGCGGCGTTCATCGAGCTGCACGCGGGCCCGTCGGTCGGCGACAAGCCGGGTCTGCTGATCAGCGCCGACACCTACAACCCGGCCCGCATGCAGCTGACCTACGCCGGCTACCTCTACGTTCCGCCCGCGGCGTTCGGCCTCGGCCTGGCGATCGAGATCCCGTCCTTCGCGAACCTGCCGTTCGACTCCGAGATCGCGCTCTCGGACTTCCACCTGGTGGTCGGATCGCCGTCCATCACCTACAACAAGGTCGTACACGGGAGGCGCGTGACGTATCACCCGGGCGGCATTCCGCTTCCCGACAGGTGCCCCCGCCGAGGCTTTCGCCTGCGCGCCATCGTGCGCTTCGCCGACGGCACGCGGCGGACCGCCGATGCGACCGTGCCGTGCCCGCCGGCCCGAAAGGCGGCCGGCGCTGCTTGAGTTCCGTGACGTTCGCAAGCACTACCGAACGGGCGAGGAGGTCGTACGCGCGGTCGATGGCCTGTCGCTGACCATCGGCGCCGGGAAGATGGTGGCCCTCTACGGGCCGTCGGGATCCGGCAAGAGCACGTTGCTGCGCATCGCCGCCGCGATCGAGCCGCCCGACGGCGGCACGGTCCTGGTCGACGGTCGCGACGTCACGTCGCTGTCTGAGCGTGACGCCGCCCGCTATCGCTTGTTCGTGCTCGGCTGGATCAACCAGCAGGCCGATCTCATCGGTGGTGTGACCGCGCTCGACAACGCGGCGATCAAGCCCCTCGCCGCCTTCGGCAGCATGCGGCGCGCGCGCCGGACCGTCGCACCGCTGCTGGAGCGGCTCGGGCTCGGTGGACGTCTGGACCATCGCGCCGAGACGTTGTCGACCGGGGAACGCCAGCGCGTGATGATCGCCCGCGCGCTCGCGTTGGATCCGCAGGTGGTGCTCGCCGATGAGCCGACGGGCAACCTGGATAGCCGGCGCAGCCGCGAGGTGTTCGAGCTCTTGCGAGAGGAGACGCACACCCGCGGCCTTGCCACGCTGCTCGTGACCCACGACGAGCGCGCGGCCTCCTATGCCGACGCGGTCCACAGCCTCCAAGACGGCCTGCTCACGGACTCCGGCCCAGAGGCCGCGCTGGCGCCGTGAGCGTCCCCGGGCTGGGGAGGCGCCGGCCCAGGTCAGGCTGGGCACAGCTGTCGAGCGCCTTGGTGCTGTACCGGATCCGCCTGCGCCGGCGCTGGCTCCAGGAGCTCTTGGCGGTGGTCGGCATCGCGCTGGGCGTCGCGCTGCTATATGCCACGCAGGTCGCGTCGACATCGCTGTCGGGGCCGGTGCGGTCGCTCAACAAGGGGCTCGTCGGCGGCAACCAGCTGCAGCTGATCTCGCGTGGCGGGACCGGCATGCCGCAGGCGACCTACGACCGGGTGATCCGCCTGCCAGGAGTTCGCCGGGCCGTGCCCGTCCTCGAGAAGCCGGGCAACCTGGTCGGCCCGCGCGGGCAGCAGGGCGTGACCCTCTTCGGCGGCGACCCGCGGATCGCGGCCCTGCGCGGCGATCTCCTGCGCGGGTTCTCGCGCCAGGACGCGGCGGAGATGGAGAGCCTCGTCGTGCCGGCGCCGACCGCGCGCAAGATCGGCGTGCGCATGGGCGACGACGTCCACGTCCAGCTCGGCGGGCGCAGCGTCACCGTGCCGGCCGTCGTGGCCGGTCGCAAGCAGATCGGCGTGGTGGTCAACACCTCGATCGTGCTGCTGCCGCTGGCCTACCTCCAGCGCCTGTCACGGTCGCGGGGGCTGGTCACGCGCATCCTGGTGGAGGCCGAGCCGGGCCGGGTCGCTGACGTCCGTGGCGAGCTGCAGGGGCTCGCCCGCGGACAGGCGGACGTCCGTCCGGGCGATTACGAGACGCAGCTGTTCGACGCGGCGGCCCGGCCGACGAGCCTGGCCGCGGCGGTGTTCAGCATCCTGAGCGCCCTCGTCGGCTGGCTGTTTGCGGTCTGCGCCCTGCTGGTGACCGCCGCCGAGCGACGCAAGCTCGCCGCCCAGCAGCGTGAGCAGGGCTTCTCGCCATCGGCGACGCTCGTCACCCTGCTCGTCGACGCTGCCATCATCGGCCTCGTCGGCTGTGCGATCGGGCTCGCCGCCGGTGAGCTCCTTTCCCGGCGTGGGTTCTCCTCGGACGTGAGCTTCTTGTCGGGTGCGTTTCCGATCGGCGACCAGCGTGTGGTGACCTGGCAGAGCGTGGCGATCGCCGTGACCGGTGGGTTCCTCGCGGCCGTCGTGGGCGTCCTGGGTCCGGCCCGCCAGGTGGTGGTGGGCAGCCTGCCCAGGCGCCTGCGCCCGGCGGCGGCGTCCGGGCCGCCAGACACTCGACGTAGGACGATCACACCGCTTTCGGCGCTCGGGCTCCTCTGCCTGGCCGCCGCGGTGACGATCGCGGTCGCGGCGCCCGGTGCCGCCATTGTCGGGCTCGTGCTGGCCGGGCTTGCGTTGATGATGGTGTTGCCCGCGCTGCTCGGGGCGGCGATCCGCGGCGTGGGGTGGTGCAACCGGCGCGGCCGCTCGATCGTGGCCGTCGAGCTGGCCCTGCAGCAGCTACGCGAAGCGCGCTGGCGATCACGCGCCCTGGCGATCGCGGCGACCGGCGCGGTGGCGGTCTTCGGCGCGACGGCGCTGCAGGGCGCGCGCTTGAACCTGGAAGGTGGGCTGGGGGCCAGCTCCGCCGGCATGGCCGCCGTCGCTGACATGTGGGCGGCTCCGGCCGGCGCGGGCAGCACCATCGGCACCCCATCATTCGAGCCGGCGGCGAGCGCGTCGCTGGCTCGGCTGCCCGGGGTCGCGAGCGTCGGCCTCTACAGAGCCGGGCTGCTCGACGTGGCCGACCGGCGCGCCTGGGTCTTGGGTGAGCCGCGCGACGTGGCGCACCCGATCCCGGCCCATCAGATCCTCCACGGCGACGGACAGCTTGCGGCGCAGCGCGTCCGCGCCGGCGGTTGGGCCACGATCTCCGAGGCGCTCGCCGGCAGCCTTGGCGTTCACCTCGGCCAACGGCTCGTCCTGCCGACCCCCAAGCCGGTCGATCTGCGCGTGGCGGCGATCACCACCAACTTGGGTTGGTCGAGCGGGGCGGTCATCGTCAACGCCGACGACTTCGCACACGCGTGGGGGAGCAGGGCGATCGCGGCCTACCACCTGCGGCTGGCGCCCGGCGCCAGGGCGGGCGACGTCGGTCGCGAGGTCAAAGCCGCCCTCGGCCCGCATGCGGCGCTGCACATCGAGACGGCCCGCCAGCGGGCAGCAAGTGAGCGGGCGGCGGCGCGTGCAGGTCTGTCGCGCCTGCGCCAGATCGCCGGGCTGTCGTTGCTCGCGGCGGTGCTGGCGATGTGCGCCGCGATGATCGGTCTTCTGTGGCAGCACCGGCCTGCGGTCGCCGAGCGCAAGCAACATGGGCTGGGCTCGGCCCTGCTGTGGCGCTCGCTGGTGGTCGAGACCGTGGTGCTGTTCGGCACGGGCGCGCTCGCAGGCGGCGCGTTCGGACTCCTGGGTCAGGCGCTCTGCACCCGCGGCCTTCAGGCCATCACCGGGTTCCCGGTCATCAACGACCTGCAACTCGGCGTCGCCGGCCTGAGCATCGCGGTGGTCATCGCGTCGGCGTCGTTGGTGGTGATCGTGCCCGGCTACCTCGTCGCACAGGTTCGGCCGTCGTGGAGCGCCTAGCCTCACGGAGGTCGATCCGCCGGGATCGAGACCCGGCGCCTCTGTCTGCGCGGCACATCCTCGCCGTCAGTGGCGGAGCGGGGCGGGAGCTGGGATGGGGGCTTCGCGCTGTCCGCGCAGAAGTCGCCGGATGGCGCACACGAGCGCTCGCGATCTCAGACCCGGTCCATCGACAGCAGGCGCTCGAGGCGCTGGCCGACAAGCGCCCGCTCCTCGATGGAGCCGCGTTCTTCTGGATCCTCCCGGACCGCCGTCACGTTGAGCTGCTCCGGCTGCTGGTCGCCTTCCAGGCGCTGGCGAACTACCACGATCACGCCAGCGAGCGAGCAAGCGGGGACCGGACCCGGCCGGGCAGCTCGATGGACGCGTTCCTGGAGGTCGTCGACCTCGACCGGCCGCTCACCAGCTACGGCGGAGCGTCAGCGTCCGGCGTTGATGCCTACGTGCAGGCGCTCGCCCTAGCCTGCCGGACCGGCTGCGCGGCGCTTCCGCGCTACCGCGAGGCTCGTCCGCTGCTGCTGCGACAGGTTCGCCTGGCTCGTTCGCTTGACCTCGAGCACGACCCGAATCCGGTGCGACGCACGCAGGGCCTGCAGCGGTTCGCACACGAGGAGTTCGGCCAGAGGACCGATGCGACATGGTGGGAACTGACCGCCGGCGCGGCGTCCATGATGACGGCGATCGTCCTCCTCGCGCTGGCCGCTGATGAGCGGATGACCGGTGAGGAGATGCGGCGGGCCGTCGAGGCATACACCTGGGTAGCGAGCGCCAGCGCGTTCTTGGACAACTACGTCGATCAGTTCGAAGATCAAGCCGTCGGCGAGCACAACTACTTGGCCTACTACTCGAGCTCCGATGAGGCGGTGCGCGGGATCGCCGTGCTGCTCGACCGCTCGCTGCGCGAGGCCGCGGCGCTCCGGCACGGCGACCGTCACGTCGTGATCATCGCCGCGATGGCCGCGCTCTACCTATCCAGCGACAACGCGCGGAGCCGGGCCCTGCGCATGAGCACCCGCGAGCTCGCGCGCAGCGGCGGTCAACTGACGCAGCTCCTGATTCCGATCCTCCGCTGCTGGCGGATCGCCTACGGAGAGCCGAGCGCGTGCTGATGATCCTAGGTGGCAACAGGGATCCGGTTTGTCAGATGGCGCGGGCAACCAGCAGATGGAATGCCTGAGCCGCAGAAGCCCTCTGCTACTCCTCTCCCTATGCGCATCCTGGTCACCGGCAGTTCCGGCCACCTCGGCGAGGGCCTGATGCGGGTGCTGCGCGAGGACGGGGCAGAGGTCGTCGGCCTCGACATCCTCCCCGGCGCCTACACCGACGTCGTCGGCACGATCGTCGATCGGGCGCTCGTGCGTCGATCCCTCGATGGCATCGACGCGGTCCTGCACACCGCCACGCTGCACAAGCCTCACGTCGGCTCGCACAGCCGCCAGGACTTCATCGACACCAACATCACCGGCACGCTGAACCTGCTGGAGGAGGCCGTCGCCGCGGGCGTCGACCGCTTCGTCTTCACCAGCACCACGAGCGCGTTCGGGCGGGCACTGACGCCAAGGCCGGGTGAGCCCGCAGCGTGGATCACCGAAGACGTCTCACCGATCCCGCGCAACATCTATGGCGTCACCAAGACGTCGGCCGAGGCGCTGTGCGAGCTGGTCCACCGCGACCATGGTCTGCCCGTCCTCATCCTGCGCACCTCACGCTTCTTCCCCGAGGCCGACGACCGTGACGAGGTGCGCGCCGCCTACGACGACGCCAACCTCAAGGCCAACGAGTTGCTCTACCGGCGCGTCGACCTGGAGGACGCGGTGACGGCGCATCGGCTCGCGCTGGAACAGGCGCCACAACTTGGCTTCGGGCGCTACATCATCAGCGCCACGACCCCGTTCACGTCCGAAGATCTCAAAGAGCTCCGCACCGACGCACCCGCGGTGGTCAAACGCCACGTCCCCGAGTACGCCGAGCTTTACGACCGCCTCGGCTGGCGGATGTTCCCCACCATCGAGCGCGTCTACGACAACGTCCTCGCACGCACCGAGCTCGGGTGGACGCCGCGCTACGACTTCCGCCACGCGCTCTCGCGGATCGCCGACGGCTCGCCGGGCCGCAGCGAGCTGGCCATGACCGTTGGCGCGAAGGGCTACCACGCGGTGAGCACGGGGCCCTACACGGTCCGCTAACCGCCGGCGTTCGGCGTGCCGACGATCACGTGCAAGGCAATGCTCTTGCTCGTCCCGTCGACGATGTGCTCGAGCTGGTAGCTGCCCGCTGCGGTCGTCTCCCAGGTGATGGCCATGGGCAGCACGAAGCCGTTGAGCCAGTCTTCACGCGCGTTGTCGGTGTCGATCCCGAACTCGCCGCCGACGTCAGCGACCACGTCGCCCTCGGGGCCGGTGATGACCGTGCGGCTGTGATGCTGGTGATCGGACCCGAGCTCATCGGCGGTCGCCGTCAGGCGGATCGCGCAGACGAGCTGCAGCGGGGCCGGCAGCTCGGGCACCCAGAAGGTGTCGATGCCGGCGCCGACCAGCGTCCCGAGGTTGTCGTGCACCTCGACGTAACGGCAGGGGATGACCCAATCGACGTTCATACACCGGTGAGTCTAGGGGTGCTTCTCGCCGCGCTGCGCATCATGCGCGCGCAGGACGGTCGCGGGCGCCTTCGACGCCCAGGCCTCCAGGACCAACTCCTCCAACAACGCCGAAGGCATCGACCCATAGGACACCCGGACGGCCGCCAGCCGTTGGCCCCACCAGCGCTCGGTGCAGAACTGCGGGTACTGCTGCGTCAGCGCTCGGATCGCCGGCTCGCCGGGCATCAGGTTGACGCCTTCGTCGTCGAGCATCGTCGCGAAGCGCTTGCCGCGGATCCGGAAAGCCGGCAGGTCCCCGTGGACGTACTCCTCGACCTCGGGTAGCGCGAGGATGGTGGTGCGGACGGCGTCGCGATCCATGATCGGTCCCACGCTAGCGGCGGCGCGGGGCCAACACGGCAGAGCGCGTGCGCAGCAGCTCCCAGAGCGCGGCGGCCAGCAAGACCGTCGCTCCGGCCACCGCGAACCCCCGCACGCCCGAGCCGCTCCCGCTGAGCGTCCCGGCCAGCGCGGCGCCCGCCGCGCTGCCGACCAGGAACGACGACGTCAACCAGGCGAACGTCTCGGTGATCGTGCCCGGCAGCGCGCGGGCGCCGGTCAACACGAAGATGCACGCGAGCGTCGGCGCCAGGAACGCGCCCGACAGCGCCAGCGCGCCGGCCATCGCCGGCGTCGAGCGCGCCAGCAGCGCGGGTCCGAACGCCAACCCGAACACCACCAGCAAGCGCGTCAACCGCCGCTCTGGCGGCAGCGTCCACCGGCGCGCCGCGGCACCGAGGCCGCCCGCCAGCGCACCGACCGCCCAGGCGGCGAGCAGCCACCCGGCGAGGTCGCGGTTCTCCAGCGTGTGCTCGGCGAAGGCCGTGGCCGTCACGTTGACCATCCCCGTCGCCGCCCCGGCCAGGACGCCGAGCGTGAGCAGCAGGCCGACCTGCGGCGCGCGGACCGCGGCGCTCCAGGCTGGCGCATGCGATCGCCGAGACCCCATGGCCTGCTCGTCGCCTGCCTCGCGCACGGCCGCGTGCTCACCGGCGCGCCATCCCCGGGCCGGTGGCGCCAGCGCGAAGGCCAGCGTTCCGAGCAGGCCGACGGCTGAGGTGAGATGCAGCGCCGTGGATGGGCTCCCGACCGCGACGGCCACCGCGACCAGCAGCGGGCCGACGACGAAGATCAGCTCCTGCGCGCCGGCGTCCAACTCATATGCAGCGCTCAGCGCATGCTCGTCATCGCCGGCCAGATCGGGCCAGAGCGCGCGCAGCGCCGGTTCCAGCGGCGGCGTTAGCGCACCGGCAGCGGCCGCCAACGCCGCTGCCACCGCCAGCGACGACGGAGCCACGAGCACGATCCCCAGGAGCGCCGCGCTGCGCGCGACCGCCACCACGATCAGGACGACGGTCTGCCCGAGCCGATCGATGATCCGCCCCGCCACCGGCCCGCCGACCGCGGCGCCGATCGCAAATGCGCCGGCCAGAGCCCCCGCCGTGGCATACGAGCCGTGCTCGGCCCGCGCGAGCAGCAGCAGCGCCAGCGGCACCATCGCCTCCGGCAGCCGGCCCACCAGCGCGCTGAGCAGCATGCGCAGCGCATACGGGCGCCGGACCAGGGCGCGGAGGTCGCTCATCGGCGGGGAGGCTACGCGAGCGAGCTAGGGTCCGAGGCATGGCCGAGACCCCCGAGCTGCGTGCGTCAGACGCCGATCGCGAGCAGGCCGCCGAGCTGCTGCGGCGGGCCGCGGGCGACGGGCGGCTGACGGTCGACGAGCTCGACGACCGGCTCGCGGAGGCGTTCGGTGCACGCACGCGCGCCGAGCTCGAGCTGCTGGTCGCCGACGTCGTGCCCAGCGGCGACGGAATGCCGGTCGGCGCACCTGCCGCGTCACTGCCGGTGCTGCCCGGCGAGGGCGCGACCAAGTGGCTCATCTCGATCATGTCGGGCCACGACCGCCGCGGGCACTGGCGCGTTGGTCCCAAGGTCATCAACTTCAACTTCTGGGGCGGCAGCGAGATCGATTTCAACGATGCCGTGCTCTCCGCCCAGCAGACGGAGATCCGCATCATCTCGATCATGGGCGGCGCCGAGGTCTACGTGCCCGAGGGACTCGACGTCCAGGTGTCGCAGTTCGCGCTGATGGGCGGCAACGACGTCCGGCTCGGCCGTGGTCGCCCTGTCCCCGGCGGGCCGACGGTCCACCTGCGGCTCTTCTCGCTGATGGGCGGCAGCGACGTCAAGCGCGGGCGCAAGCTGACGCGCAAGGAACGCCGCGCGCTCAAGGAGCAGTGCCGCGCCGAGCGGCGGCTCGACCGCGGCGAGCGCGGCGACCGCGATTGAGCGCTACTGCACGCGGTTCGGGTTCGTCGCCGAGGCGAGGAACGGCCGCGGCGGTGCCGAGCCGTCGGCCGGCACCTCCTTGACCTCTTCGCCGACGCCGTAGGCCAGCCGCTGGTCGTCGAGCCACGCGATCTGGTCGTCGACCGACTGGGTCTCCTGCAGCGCGGTCACCTTGCCCGTCTTGAGATCCAGGACGTGGAAGCGCCACTGGAACGGCGAGCCGACGCGCGCCTTGAAGCCGATGCGCGTGCCGTCGGGCGAGAGCGACGGGCACTCGACGCCGTCGCGGATCACGGTGGCCTGCTTGGTCGCCGCGTCGCCCTTGATCAAGTAGTGGTGGTTGCCGGTGCCGAGCGTCGCGTAGAACTGCGCGCCCTGGCCGGTGAACGTCACGCCCCAGAAGTTGAAGTCGGCCTTGTTGATGGACTTGCCGTTCAGGGTCACCTTGTAGGCCTCGAGGTCGCCGAGCGACTTCCCGGAGGCGACGTCGTAGACGCGGGTGCGGGTCGAGAACGCGCCGGGCGTCGTGTAGCCGTCACCGCCGACGAAGGTCGTCGAGGCCGCGTAGCGGCCGTCGGGCGAGACGCGGGCGCGGCTCGGAACGCCGGGGACCGAGATCTTCCCGATGACCTTCTGGTCGGCGTCGAAGAAGCGCGCCTCGTAGGTCGGCGTCGGCAGGCTGTGGGCCTTGGCCAGGCAGATGCCGTGGCCGGCGGCGAACGCGACGCGCTCGCAGGTCAGCTTGCCGAGCTGACGGCGGCCGCCGGCGCCGATGATCACCAGCCGGCCCCAGGCCTTCGGGTGCTTGCGGTCACGATCCAACAGCACCATGTCGCCCTTGACGATCTTCACCGCCGGGGCCGAGGCGTCGGGGAGAGCCCCGTCGCCCTTGCTGTTGTTGACGAGCGTGATGCCGAGGTAGACAGCGATCACCGAGACCGCGATCGCCGTGATCGCGACGAAGAGGCCGACGCGCCGCTGGCGGGTCATACGGCGCCCGCGATCGTGCGCCGCGGGCGGATCAGCAGGATGACGAGCGTCGCGGCCAGCGCGACCGCCAGGCCGATGGCGAAGACGATGAACGCCGTGTGCACGCCGACCGTCGTCCAGAGCGCGCCGAAGGCGATCGAAGCGCCCAACTGGGCCAGCCCGGTCGCGGTGCCCAGGGCGGCGAGGCCGGTGCCGCGCACCGCCTCGGGCACGGCAGCGGAGCCGAGCGCGGCGAGCACGCCGTCGGTCGAGGCGTAGAAGATGCCGAGGCCCAGCAGCGTGGCGGGCAGCAGCAGGTCGCCGGACGCGCCCGACAGCAGGACGACGTAGAGCGCCAGCAGGATCGCGTAGCCGAAGGCGAAGACCTTGGCGCGGCCGATGCGGTCAGAGAGCCGGCCGGCGGGCACGGCCATGACCATGAAGATCGACGACGTCCCGACGTAGAGCAGCGGGAAGAGGCTGTCGGCGAAGTCGAGGCGCTCGTGGAGCTGGAGGTAGAGGAACCCGTCGCCGATCGTGGCAAGCCCGAGCAGGAACGCGATGACGACGAGACCGCCGAGTGGACCGTCGCCGAGCAGGCCCGTGGCGCCGCGCAGGGTGAGGCGCCCGCCGGCCGGCTCGTCGGCCTCGGTCGGTGCCGGGGCAGCGGGCGCCGCCGGGGCGACCGGGATGCTCTGCGCCGCAGCGGCCTCGACGCGCTCGGGGTCGCGCGCCGGGTCATCGACGAGCAGCAGCAGGATCGCCACGCCGATCAGCGCGAAGCAGAACGAGATCAGAAAGATGCCGTGGTACTCGTTGGGCGTCAGCGCCAGCAGCACGAACCCGAGCAGCGGGCCGAGCATCGCGCCGCAGGTGTCCATCGCGCGGTGCACGCCGAAGGCGGTGCCGAGCTCGGCCTCGGGGGTGCTCAGCGAGATCATCGCGTCGCGCGGCGCGGTCCTGATCCCCTTGCCGATCCGGTCGATCAGCAGGACGGCGGCCAGACCGCCGAACGCGGTCGTCGCCAGCAGGCCGAGCTTGCAGATCGCCGAGAGGCCGTAGCCGAGGCCCGCGATCTCGCGGTAGCGGCTCATGCGGTCGGCGACGAAGCCGAAGATCAGCCGGGCGAAGGCCGAGCCGCCCTGGTAGATGCCGTTCAGCACGCCATAGCTCAGCGGGTTGAGGCCGAGCACCTGGACGGTGTAGAGCGGCAGGATCGCCGACACCATCTCGGAGGAGATGTCGGTGAAGAGGCTCGTGAGACCGAGCAGCAGCACCGTCCTGGCGACGAACGGGCGACCGGTCTTACGGGCGGCGGCGAAGCCGCGGCGGGCGCGCAGGAGCGCGACGGAATCCTGGACTTGGTACATGGTGGGCGGGGCGGTGGTGACCGCTCGACCAGGAAGGTAGATGCGAAGCCGGAAATGGGGCCTGGCCGATCGGGGAGGGCGGCCTGCCAGGCCTGGCCGGAGGAGTGGGTTGGCCAGTTTGTCCGGGTTGGGCCTAACCGGCTGGACTCAGGGTCGCGCGAGTTATAAGGTCGGGCCCGAAGGAAGCCTTCTCATGAGCGATCCAGGACCCGCCCAGCTCGATCTCATCCGGCGTTACGCGCGCACCATGCGCGCGATGCAGGCGGATGCGATGGCGGCTCGCGGACCGCGCATCGGGGCGAGAGCGGCACGTGATCGCGCAGCGGCTGATCCGCTGCCCAAGGGCGAGCGTCCCTTGTCGGGCCGCCCGCCCGGCAGCCGCCGCACCGGCGGCACGCCCACGCTTCCGGCCTCGTAGTCCCTTCCCACGGACGGCCTCGATAGCCTCGTCCGCGGGAATGGGCCAAATTCCGACCAACATCTCCGATCACATCGGCAACACGCCGATGGTGCGCCTCAGCCGCATCGAGCCCGAAGGCGTCGAGCTGTACGGCAAGCTCGAGGCCTACAACCCGGGGGGCTCGGTCAAGGATCGCATCGGCATCGCGATGATCGAGGCCGCCGAGGCCGAGGGCCGGATCGAACCGGGCCGCACGACGATCGTCGAGGCGACCTCGGGCAACACCGGCATCGCGCTCGCCTTCGTCTGCGCCGCCAAGGGCTACGAGCTGGCGATCTTCCTGCCGCAGGGCATGTCGCGCGAGCGCGAGGCGTTGTTGAAGCTGTATGGCGCCCGGGTCGAGATCGTCGAGTCGCTCGGCGGGATGGACGAGGCCGTCAAGGCCGCCCGCGGCGCGGCGTCCACCGGCGACGCGTTCCTGCCCGATCAGTTCTCCAACCCCGCCAACCCGGAGGCCCATCGCCTCGGGACCGGTCCGGAGATCCTGAAGGCCATGGAGAACCGCGTCGACATCTTCGTCGCGGGCGTCGGGACCGGCGGGACGATCACCGGTGTGGGGGAGGCCATCAAGTCGGTCAACCCGGCCGCGCGGGTGATCGCGGTCGAGCCCGCGAGTTCCGCCGTGCTCAGCGGTCGCGGCCCGGGCCCGCACCGGATCCAGGGCATCGGGGCGGGCTTCGTCCCGGCCGTCCTGGACCGCGAGATCATCGACGAGGTGCTGCCGGTCAGCGACGACGATGCGATCGACACCGCCCACCTGGCCGCCGCACGTGAGGGCGTGCTGGCGGGGATCTCGTGCGGCGCCGCGCTGTGGGGCGCCATCCAGGTCGGCAAGCGCCCCGAGAACCAAGGCAAGCGCATCGTCACGATTCTCCCGGACTCCGGCGAGCGCTACATCTCGGCGCCGTTCTTCGCGCCGCAGTAACGCCTCACTCAGGCGCCGACCGGGTCCTCACGCGGCGTCAACGCGTCGGTCTCGCCGAGCGCCCATGCCTCCATCGCCGGCCACGGCCCGTAGCCCGCCTCGACGTTGAGGTGTCCCGCGCCCGGCAGCAGGTCCACCACCAACTCCAGCGGCTTGCCCCAGTGCTCGGCGGCGCCGCGCCCCGGGCAGTACGCGTCGTCGTCGGAGCACACCAGCCGCGTGTGGCCTGCCGCCGCGTCGATCGCGGCCTTGTCGGCGCCAGTCGGGTAGAACTGCGCCAGCTCGGCCACTTTCGCGCCCGGACACGGCGGCGCGACCAGCACCACGCGATCGACCCGCTGCTGAGGGCCGATCGCCGCCGCCTCGCGCAGCCACAAGACGCACCCCAGCGAATGGGCGATCACGATGCGCTCGCCCTCGCCGCGGGCCAGCGCGCGGAGCTCGCGATGCAGGGCTCCGCCCCAGCGATCGGGGCACGGCACGTCGCAGTCGGGCAGCTGCGGGAACTGGACGTGGGCGCCGGCGTTGGCGAGCCGGCCCGCCAACCAGCTCTGCCAGTGGTCGGGCCCGGACCCCTGCCAGCCGTGGAGGATCAACGCGCGAAGCCCGGACATCTCTCCAGTACGGTAGTGGCCCATGCTGGGACTTGGCACCCTGCGCCGCGTCAGCTGCGAGCTGCGCCTCGACATCGCGGCCGCGCATCAGCGCGATCCGGCAGCGCGCGGCGTCTCGTCGATGGAGGTCCTGATCGCGTGGCCGGGCGTCCAGGCGGTGCTGGCCCATCGCGTCGCCCACGCGCTGCACGACTCCAACGTGCCGATCGTCCCGCGGGCGATCGCCTACGTGTCGCGCATGGCCACCGGCATCGAGATCCACCCGGCCGCCAACATCGGCGACGGCCTCTTCATCGACCACGGCATGGGCGTCGTGATCGGTGAGACGGCCGACATCGGCGACGACGTCACGCTCTACCAGGGCGTCACGCTCGGCGGCACCGGCTTTGCCACCGGCAAGCGCCATCCGACGGTCGGCGACAACGTCACCATCGGGTCGGGCGCCAAGCTGCTCGGGCCGATCGAGGTCGGCCACGGCGCGAAGGTCGGCGCCAACTCGGTGGTCATCACCGACGTGCCGCCGAACTCCACCGTCGTCGGCAATCCCGGCCACGTCGTCCGCGTCGACGGCAGGCGCCCCGAGGGCCCCGACGCCGACTGGATTCACCTTCCCGACCCGGTCGCCGACGCGATCCGTGAGCTTTCAGGCCGCCTCACCGACTTGGAACATCGCATTGCGGCATTGCAGGGCGAGGAGCCGCCGGCCGAGGTGCGCCGGCTGCGTCCGATGCGGGGACGCAACCCCGCCGGCGGCTGAAACCTGCCCGCCGGCGGGGCCTCGCGTCCGTCCGCGAGTTGGTGGAGTGCTAGAGCGCTGCCGCGTCGGCGATCGCCTGCGCCGTGCCCGGAAGGGCCGGCGCCGGGCCGCTGAGGCGGACCTCGCAATCGGCGGCGACCGTGTCGCCGGCATCGGCCCACACGACATCGTGGCCGGCGCCGCAGCTGATCGTGTCCGGCGAGCCGGAGCCGTCGGCGGCGTTGATCTGGTCGTTGCCGGCGCCGGCGGTGATCGTCGAACCGCCGTTGACCGACGTGATGCGGTCGGCCGCGGCCCCGCCGTCGACGTTTTCGCCGTCGCCCTGGGTGACGAGGATGTCCGCGCCGGCGCCGCCGGTGAGCCATGCGCGCCCGTTGCCGACGATGTGATCTGCGCCGTCGCCACCGTCCAGCGTGCCGTCGCTGAAGCGGCTGCCACGGTTGGTGAGCAGGTCAGCGCCGCCGCCGCCCGAGAGGTTGTTGGAGCTGGAGGTGCCCAGGATCGTGTCCGGGCCGGCACCGCCGTCGCCGGTGCCGAGGGTGTTGGCGCTGACGGTGATCGCGTCGGCGCCGTCATCGCCGGTGACCGTGACGCGCCCGACCGAGCCGCCGGCGATCGTGTCGTTGCCCGGGCCACCGTCGATGATGGTGTCGCCGACGGCGTTGTTGAGATGGGTCGTGTCGGCGCGGTCGCCGAGCGACACCTGGAGGTTGACGGCGCCGGCGCAGACGATGGGCGGTCCGGAGACGCAGCCCGCGCCCGCGGTGAGCGGTGCGGTGGCGTCGGTCAGGGTCATCGGGACCGGGGTGAGCAGCGCGGGGGAGTTGACCTCCCGCGGTGCGGCGAGGTAGGTAACGGTGGTGCCGTCAGAGGAGACGGTCGCGGCTGATGCGACGCCGGGCACCCCTGCCACGGCGACCACTGCGAGGGAGAGCAAAGCGGTCTTCATAGGCCGACCGTACGCCTCGCGTGCCGCGATCGACCTAGCCGTTCGACAAGACCGGAACTCCTAGTAATAGACCGTCCGGCAGCGATGCCGCGGTCGCGCCTTGAGCGCCGGGTCCTGGCCGCGATTCCAGAGCCACATGTCAAGGACTCGTGGCGGCACGGCGAGGCGCGCGCCGAGCAGCTCGCACGCGTGCAGCGCGCAGGCGCGGATCTCCCGCTCCTCACGGCCGGCGGCCAGCGGCTGCTCGGCGTCGATCCGTGCGGCGAGACCTTCCTCGTAGACGAGGATCCCGTCGCAGCGCAGGACGTGCGGGACGAGGTTGTCGGCGAAGATCGTCAGCGCGTCGAGGTCGTCGAACGTCGCGACGCCGGCCGCTGCCAGATCGTTGGGCACGATCTGCGCGCGCTTGTAGAAGCCGCGATCGTCGTAGAAGGCCAGTGCTTGGGCGAGCGTTGTAGCCAGCCGGTCGGCCGAGCCCTTGGCTTCGGCGATGACGTCCAGGACCGTGCGGGTGCTGAGGAAGCGCCCGAGCTCGCGCAGCGCCTGGCCGTAGAGGCTCATCAGCTCGTGGTCGGCGGTCTGTCCGAGCGTCGCGGCCAGCTCCTCGGTCCGCATCGTCTGCAGCTGCTCGTTGCTCCAGGCGCCGTGGGCGCGGAAGTGGTCGGCGAGGTTCCAGGCGATGGTGAAGTAGCCCGACACCGTCCGGCCGGTCGTGGGATCGATCCGCTTGCGCAGCGTCGGAAACCAGCCCGAGCCGAAGTTGATGGTGTCGAGCGCCAGCGTGTACATCGCCACGTCGGCCGGTGTGCCTTCGAGGTAGTGGCGGACCGGATCGAGGCCCGGGTCGTGGATCGGCGAGCCGTTGGCACCCGCGTCGTAGGTGGCGAGGCGATCGTGGTCGATCCGGACCGACTGGGCTTCGGACGCGAGCTGCGCGCACGAGGCGCGGACGTGGTCGGTGAGGCGGCCCATCGCCGCGCAATGTAGACGAGCGCGGGGCTCAGCGGCGGACGCGCCCGAAGTCCAGCGCGATCGTCAACGCGCCGGCTCCGGCGCCCTGTGGGGCGCCGCGGGCGATGCCGATGCCGAGGTCGCGGAAGCCCGGATCCAGCAGGATCGCGCGGTGCGGCGGGCTGTTCAGGAGCCCGCGCAGGATCGCCTGCGGCGCCCCGGCGCCGCCGTTGCCCCACGCCAGCGCCTCCCCGAGCCACCACTCGCGCGCGCTGTGGAGATAGCCCGCGTGCTTGACCCGTGACGCCATCGTGGTGCCGCCCGGCGACGCGTGGGCGAAGTAGTCGCGGCCGACCATGTCATCGGCGTGGCGACGGGCCGCGGAGCGCAGATGGCGCTCGGCTCGGACCGGCCGCAGGTGGTGGGCACGCCGCACACCGTTGATGAGACAGCGCAGGGCGTGCGAGGCGGCTGGGGTGCTCAGGTGCGCGGGGGCCGCGCTGGCATGCGCGCAGCGAGAACTGGCGGCCGCCGCCGGGGATGAGAAGGCGGCGGCCGCCGCCAGCAAGATTAGGGACTGCGCGGCCGCGCGGCGCGTCCAGATGTGTCCATGACCGCGCCTGGCGGCCATGCCGTCGAAAGTCCCCCGCACGCTCCGCGTTCTGTCGCATGTCATCCAACAACTGGGAGGTGCATTGGCAAGTGCGCTGTTCTTGGGGCTCCAAGCTGTGCACTTGTTAGCCCCTCAGACCGCCGCAGGCGCGCCTATCCTGCAGGTGTGCCGTCCGAAGCTCCCGCTGACCAGCGTGTCGCCGATCTCCTCGAGGGTCTCAACGCTCCTCAACGTGAGGCCGTGATGGCTGGCGACGGTCCCCTGCTCATCCTCGCGGGCGCCGGTTCGGGCAAGACGCGGGTGCTCACGCACCGCATCGCCTACCTCATTCACACGGGGCGCGCGCGGGCGGGGGAGATCCTCGCGATCACCTTCACCAACAAGGCCGCGACCGAGATGCGCGAGCGCGTCGGGCTGCTGCTCGGCCACTCCACGCGGGCGATGTGGGTCATGACCTTCCACTCGGCCTGCGCGCGCATGCTGCGCTCCGAGGCCCCGCGCCTGGGCTACACGCGCACCTTCACGATCTACGACCAGTCCGACTCGCGACGCCTGGTCAAGCGTTGCCTGGATCAGATCGACGCCGACCCCAAGCGCTTCACGCCCAACGCCGTCCAGCACCAGATCTCCGACGCCAAGAACAAGCTGCGCTCCGCCGAGGACTACGCGCAGATGGTCGAGGGCTATTTCGAGCAGACCGTCGCCGAGGCCTACAAGCTCTACGAGACCGAGCTCGTCCGGATGAACGCCATGGACTTCGACGACCTGCTCTTCCGCATGGTCAACGTCCTCGAGCTCTTCCCCGAGGTCCAGGCCCGCTACAACGCCTCCTTCCGCCACGTCCTCGTCGACGAGTACCAGGACACCAACCACGCGCAGTACAAGCTCCTGCAGCTGATCGCGGGGGAGCATCGGAACCTCGCGGTCGTCGGTGATGATGCTCAGAGTGTCTATTCGTTCAGAGGAGCTGACATCCGCAACATCCTGGACTTCCAGGATGATTTCCCGGACGCGCACGTCATCAAGTTGGAGCAGAACTACCGCTCGACGCAGACGATCCTGGATGCGTCGAACGCGGTGATCGCCCAGAACCGGGCGCAGATGCACAAGACGCTGTGGACGGATCAGGGTGCGGGTGATCCGGTGATCGTCCGTGAGCTCGATGACGAGTACGCGGAGGCGCGCTATGTGCTCGGGGAGGTCGAGCGGCTGCGCGATGAGGGCGTGTCGCTGGCCGAGATGGCGTGTCTGTACCGGACCAACGCCCAGTCGCGGGTCCTGCAGGATGCGCTCGTGCGCGCCGACGTGCCGTTCCAGATCATCGGCGGCACGAAGTTCTACGAGCGCGCCGAGGTCAAGGACGCGCTCTCGTATCTGACGCTGCTGGCGAACCCGGCGGATGCGATCTCGTTCACGCGCGTGGCCAACTCGCCCAAGCGCGGGATCGGCCAGACGTCGCTCTCGCGGGTGCTTGCACACGCCGAGAACATGGGCATCACGACCTGGGACGCCGCGCTGGACCCGGCCGGCGTGCCGGGCCTGGGCACCGCGGCGATCCGCTCCTTCGAGCGCTTCATGGCGACGATGGAGGGGCTGCGCGAGCGGGTCGCCGACAACATCCCGATGGGCGACCTCCTGGAGGCCGTCCTGCACGACACGGGCTACCTCGACGCGCTCGCCGCCGAGCGGACGATCGAGGCCCAGGGCCGGACCGAGAACCTCGAGCAGCTGGTCGAGGTCGCGCGCGAGTTCGACGGCACGCATGCCGCCGAGCAGGACCGCCTCGACGTCTTCCTGCAGGAGACCGCGCTGCGCTCGGACACCGACACGCGCGTCGACGACGGCGGCATGGTCACGCTCATGACCTTGCACAACGCCAAGGGCCTGGAGTACCCCATCATCTTCATGATCGGGATGGAGGAGGGCGTCTTCCCGCACTCGCGCTCGCTCGACGAGGGGACGCTGGAGGAGGAGCGGCGCCTCTGTTACGTCGGCATGACGCGGGCGATGCGCTCGCTGACGCTGACCCACGCGCGTCAGCGCAATGTCTTCGGCTCACGCGCCTACGGGCTGCCGAGCCGCTTCCTGGCCGAGATCCCGCCGGATCTGGTCGACCGCGAGTCCGCTCAAGGCTCGTGGGCCTCGGGTGCGGGCGCCGACCGCAGCGCTGGCATCCGCCCGCGCGCCTCGGCCTCGTGGGCCTCGATGCGCTCCGAGGCGCCGGCCGCCGCCAAGGGCGACTTCCGGACCGGTGACGACGTGCTGCACGCGGCCTTCGGCGAGGGTGTCGTCACCGCGACCGAGCCGGGTGGCGTCGTGATCATCCGCTTCGCCCGCGATGGCAGCGAGCGCAAGCTGATGGCTGAATACGCGCCCCTGGAGAAGCGCTGAGCCGGCGGCGAGAGGTAGCGTGCAGGACGTGAGCGCGGAGATCATCGACGGCAAGGCGATCGCGGCGAAGGTCCGGGAGGAGGTGGCCCGTGACGTCGAGGCGTTCACCGCGCGCACCGGTCGGCAGCCGGGCCTGGCGACGATCCTCGTCGGCGAGGATCCAGCGAGCGCGATCTACGTCGCCAACAAGCGCAAGTCGGCGGGCGAGGCCGGGATCGCGTCCTTCCATCACGAGCTGCCGGCGGACGCGACGACCGAGCAGGTCGAGGCGCTGATCGAGCAACTCAATGACGATGAGAACGTCAGCGGCATCCTCTGCCAGCTGCCGGTGCCGGATCACCTCGACGGCGTTCACCTCACCGGCTTGATCGACGCGCGCAAGGACGTCGACGGGCTGACACCGCTGAGCGCCGGCTACCTCGCGCTGGGGCGTGACGGGCTGCGGCCGTGCACGCCGGCGGGCTGCATGGTGCTGCTGGCTGAGACCGGCGTCGAACTCAGCGGCAAGCACGCCGTCGTCATCGGCCGCTCCAACCTCTTCGGCAAGCCGATGGCCCAGCTGCTGCTGGCCGCTAACGCGACGGTGACGATCGCGCACTCGCGCACCGCCGACCTGGCCGCGGTCGCGCGGACCGCCGACGTGCTCGTCGCGGCGGTCGGGCGCGACCGGATGGTCAAGGGCGACTGGATCAAGCCCGGCGCGACGGTCATCGACGTGGGAATCAACCGCTCAGAGGACGGCCTTCACGGCGACGTCGACTTCGCCGAGGCGGTCGAGGTCGCGGGCGCGATCACGCCGGTCCCCGGTGGCGTGGGGCCGATGACGATCGCGATGCTGCTGCGCAACACGCTGACGGCGGCCGAGCTGGTCGCGCGTGAGGGGGCGCCGGCGTGAACCGGTTGCGTCTTGGGGAATGGGTCGCGGCGCTCGGCGCGGTCGGCCTGTTCGTGGTGTTGTTCTTCGATTGGCTCGGCGTGTCGATCGAGTCCCTGGTGCCGGACAGCGGGAGTGGTGTGTTGAATCTCCTGAACACCCAGTCCACCGGCTCGCTCAGCGGTTGGTCGAACCTCGGCTGGTTCATGGACGTCCTGCTCTGCGTCGCGATCGTCGGCGGCCTGAGCTTGTCCTACATGACGGTCAAGCGCACCTCGCCGGCGTGGCCGGTCGGCGCCGCCGTGCTGACCGTCGGACTCGGCACCGTGATAGCCCTCGCCCTCGCGCTGCGGCTCCTCGACCTGGCCGGCGACACCCACCTTGGTCCCGTCAAGTTCGTCACCGGCGTGCAGCTGCCCGCCTACCTCGGGCTGCTCTTCACGATTCTGATCCCGCTCGGCGGCTTCCTGAGCCTCAAGGACGAGCGCACTGACTCGCCCGAGGCCCGCGTCTACACAGCGCCACCGCCGCGTCCGGCGCCCGGAAGCTGATCGCACCCAGGGGGTCCGGTGTTTCGACACCGACCCCCCTAAACTCGCGGACCGTGATCGACCGCGAGCAGGTACTCCACGTCGCCAAGCTGGCCCGCCTCGAGCTGTCTGACGACGAGGTCGGCCGGATGGCCACCGAGTTGTCCTCCGTCCTGGGCCACATCGAGACGATCAGCAAGCTGGAGCTCGACGACGTCGCGCCGACCAGCCACGTCGTCGAGGTCGCCAACGCGCTGCGCGCCGACGTCGAGACGCCCTGCCTGCCCCGCGACGTCGCGCTCGCCCAAGCGCCCGCCGTCCAGGACGACGGCTTCCTCGTCCCGAGCCCGCAAGCATGACCGACGTCACGACGCTCACCGCCAAGGAGGCGGCCGACGCCGTCGCGGCCGGCGACCTCGATGCCACCGAGCTCTTCGAGGCCTACCGCGCCAAGGCCGCGGCCGACGAGCTCAACGCCTTCACCTGGGTCGCCGACGGCGCGCCGGAGGCCAATGGTGCCGCGCAGCTCCCGCTCGGCGGCGTCCCGCTCGCGGTCAAGGACCTCTTCTGCACCGAGGGCGTCCCGAGCCAGTCGGGCTCCAAGATCCTCGAGGGCTACCTGCCGCCCTACAGCGCCTCGGTGGTCGACCGCCTCACGGCGGCCGGCGCTCCGCTGCTGGCCAAGACCAACCAGGACGAGTTCGCGATGGGCTCGTCGAACGAGAACTCAGCCTACGGCCCGGTCTTGAACCCCTGGGATCGCACGCGCGTCCCGGGCGGTTCGAGCGGTGGCAGCGCCGCCGCGGTGGCCTCCGGCGCCGCGCCGTGGGCGCTGGGCACCGACACCGGCGGCTCGATCCGCCAGCCCGCCGCGCTGACGGGCATCGTCGGCCTCAAGCCCACCTACGGCAGCGTCTCCCGCTACGGGATGATCGCCTTCGCGTCGTCGCTGGACCAGGCCGGGCCGCTGACCCGCGACGTCACCGACGCGGCGCTGCTCTACGGCCAGATGACCGGCCGCGACCCGATGGACTCCACCTCGCTGCAGCACCCCGAGGCGATCGTCATGCCGACCGCCGAGCGGCTCGACGGCCTGCGCCTCGGCGTCCCGGAGGCGATCACCGGGGAGGGCATCGAGCCCGGAGTCTTCGCCCGCTTCGAGGAGACGCTGAAGCTCGCCCAGGAGCTTGGCGCGACCGTGCAGCGCGTCGCGCTCCCGCACGCCGAGTACGGCCTCAGCGCCTACTACGTCATCGCGCCGGCCGAGGCCTCCTCGAACCTCGCGCGCTTCGACGGCGTCCGCTACGGCTTGCGCGCCGAGGCGTCCGACCTGTTGTCGATGTACACCAAGACGCGCCACGACGGCTTCGGCGACGAGGTCAAGCGCCGGATCATGTTGGGGACCTACGCGCTCTCCTCCGGCTATTACGACGCCTACTACGGCAAGGCCCAGCGGGTCCGGACCAAGATCGCCGAGGACTACAAGAACGCGTTCGAGATGGTGGACTTGGTCGTCACGCCGACGGCGCCGACCGTCGCCTTCGCGCTCGGCGCCAAGACGGCCGACCCGCTGGAGATGTACCTCAACGACCTCTTCACGGTGCCGATCTCCCTGGCCGGCATCCCGGCGATCTCGATCCCGGCGGGGTTGAGCGACAACTTGCCGGTCGGCTTCCAGATGGCCGGCCCGGCCTTCAGCGAGAACCGGATTCTCGGCGCGGCTTACGCGCTGGAGCGAGCGATCGGCTTCGACGCGACGGCGGGGAGGGTCTAGACCATGAGCGCCATCGAGTACGAGACCGTCATCGGGCTGGAGATCCACGTCCAGTTGGCGACCAAGACCAAGATGTTCTGCGGCTGTCCGCTGAGCTTCGGCGACCCGCCCAACACCCACACCTGCCCGGTCTGCCTGGCACTGCCCGGCAGCTTGCCGGTCACCAACGCCGAGGCCATTCACTATGGGTTGATGATGGGGATGGCGCTGGGCAGCGAGCTGGCGCCGCGGTCGATCTTTCACCGCAAGAACTACTTCTACCCCGACTCGCCCAAGGCCTACCAGATCAGCCAGTACGACGAGCCCCTGTGCCTCGGCGGCCGGCTGGGCGATGTGCGCATCCATCGCGTGCATCTCGAGGAGGACGCGGCCAAGCTCGTCCACGCCGGCGGCTCCGGCCGGCTGCACGGCTCCGACGCATCGGTCGTGGACTTCAACCGCGGCGGCACGCCGTTGGCCGAGATCGTCACCGAGCCCGACCTGCGCGACGCGACGGCGGCCGCCGAGTGGCTGCGGATGCTGCGCTCCACGCTGCGGGCGCTTGGGGTCAGCGACGTCAACATGGAGGAGGGCTCGCTGCGCTGCGACGCCAACATCTCCATCCGGCCCGTCGGCACGACCGAGCTGGGGACCAAGACCGAGCTCAAGAACATGAACTCGTTCCGGTTCATCGACCGCGGCATCCGCGCCGAGGCCGCCCGCCAGGAGGCGATCCTGCGCGCCGGCGGGACGGTCGAGCAGGAGACGCTGCACTTCGACCCGCGGACCGAGGCGATCACGTCGCTGCGCTCCAAGGAGGACGCGCACGACTACCGCTACTTCCCCGAGCCGGACCTGACGCCGGTCGCGATCTCCCAAGCGATGCTTGACCGTGCGAAGGCCGCGCTGCCCGAGCTGCCGCTGGCGCGCGCCGAGCGCTTCGCGCGTGACCTCGGCTTGAGCGCCGAGTCCGCCCGCCTGCTCGCGTTCCGGACCGAGTTGGGGGACTACTTCGAGGCGGCGATCGACGGCGACGGCGCCAACGCGCAGCCGATCGCCAACTGGCTGGCCAACGAGCTGCTCTCGCGTCTGGAGGCCGATGCCGATCCGGCGCAGTCCAAGGTCGCGCCCGGCGCGTTGGCCAAGTTGGTGGCCATGGTCTCCGCCAAGCAGGTCACCCAGGGCGGTGCCCGTCAGGTGCTCGACAAGCTCATCGCCGACGGCGGCGATCCGGCACAGATCGTGGAGGCCGAGGGCCTCGGCGCGGTCGGCGGCTCTGACGAGCTCGCGCCGATCGTGGAAGCCGCACTGGCCGCCAACCCCGACGTCGCCGAGAAGCTGCGCGGTGGCGACATGAAGCCGATCGGCGTCATCGTCGGCCACGTCATGCGCGAGACCAAGGGCCGCGCGGACGGCGGCGAGATCACGCGGCTGGTACGCGCGCAGCTCGGGTTGTAGAGATCTCGCGGTCGATCACGCGGCTGGTGCGCGCACAGCTCGGCCTGTAGGCCGGCGCGCGACGAGCTCCAGCGCCGCGTCCAGCGGCATCGGGCGGGCCAGCACATAGCCTTGACCGTGGGGGCAGCCGAGCGCCTTCATGGCGTTTAGCTGCGCCTCGTTCTCCATGCCCTCGGCGATGACGTCGAGCCCGAGCGCCTGGGCCATCTCGACCACTGCGCGGGCCAGCGCCGCCGCCGGGCCCGACTCGGCGGCCGGCACCACCAGCGAGCGGTCGAGCTTGAGGATGTCGACCGGGTAGCGCTGCAACGAGCCCAGCGAGGACCAGCCCGTGCCGAAGTCGTCGATGGCGATCGCGACGCCCAGCGCGCGGACGGCCGCGAGCACCTCGATCGCGCCCGGCCCGTCGACCAGCAGCGTCTCGGTGACCTCGAGCGTCAGCTGGCGCGGCTGGAGCGATGCGGCCGTCAGCGCCTCGCCGACCGCGTCGACGAGGCCCGGCGTCAGCTGCCGCGCCGAGAGGTTCACGGAGATCCGCAGCGGCCGGCCGGCCGCCTCCTGGAGGATCGCGAGCTGGCGCGTCGCCTCGGTCAGCACCCAGCCGCCGATCGGCACGATCAGCCCAGTCTCCTCGGCGACGCCGATGAACTCGTTGGGCCCGACGAGGCCGCGCGTCGGATGCTCCCAGCGCACGAGCGCCTCGAAGCCCGCGAGCTCGTCGCGATGCAGGTCGACGACCGGCTGCAGGTGCAGCAGCAGCTCGTCGCGCGCCAGCGCGTGACGCAGCTCGCCCTCGATCGCCAGGCGCTGCACGACGCGGGCGCGGAGCCCGGCGTCGAAGACCTCGTAGCGCGCGCCGCCGTGCTCCTTGGCGCGGTACATCGCGACGTCGGCGTCGCGCAGCAGCGACTCGGCGGTCGCGTCGGCGTCCTCGACGAAGACGAGGCCGGCGCTGGCGCTGATGTGCAGCTCGCGACCATCGACGACGTACGGCGCGGCGATCGTCGCCAGCAGCCGCTGCGACAGCGCCGCGACCTCGTGTGGCGCACCTCCGGCTCCGGCGCAGACGACGACGAACTCGTCGCCGCCGAGGCGCGCGGCGAGGTCGCCACGGCGGATCGTGGAGCGCAGACGATCGGCGACCGCGCACAAGAGCTCATCGCCCGCGCCATGGCCGAGGGTGTCGTTGACGACCTTGAAGCGATCGAGGTCGAGCAGCAGCACCGCGATCGTGTCGCCGCGGTCGGCGCCGGCGATCGCCTGCTCGACGTGGGCGGCGAGGTAGGAGCGGTTGGCCAGACCGGTGAGCGGATCCTCCAGCGCCTGGGTCCGGAGCTCGTCCTCGACGGCGGCGCGATCGAGCGCGGTGCCCAGGACGTTGGCGGCCGCTTCCAGGAAGCGCTCGTGGGCCGCGGCGAACGGCGGGTGCTCGGCGCCGCGGCGGGCCAGCAGCATCGCCGGCACGTTCGCGCGGCGGTCCATCCGGACGCCGAGCAGCCGGGGATCGTCGTCTGCGCCCGCGGTCCCGCCGTCGGTCAGGGCGACCTCGTCGGCGGGCAGCGCTGAGCACAGCAGCGCGGTTACCTGCTCGAGCAGCTCGGCGGGATCGTGGACCTCGAGCGCCACCCGGCTGAGGTCGACCAGCGCGCCGTTGTGGCGGGCGATGCGCCGCGCCTCGGTGACGTCCTGGACCTGGCTGAACATCTGGCGCTGCCCGTCGTCGCTCTCGACGACGGCGATCGAGATCGCGAGGTCGACGACCGTCCCGTCGGGGCGCAGCGCGCGCCGCACATAGGGCGTGGGCGTCTCGCCGGCGCGGACCGTCTCGTGCAGCTCGCGCGATGCGTCGACCTCGCTGGGGTGGATGACCTCGGCGATCGGGCGCCCGACGAGCTCCTCGGGGCTGCGGCCGAGCATCGTCGCCAGCGTCGCGTTGACGCGGATCCACGTCAGCTCCGTGCTCGACACGAAGGCCATGCCGATCGTGGCCTCCTCGAAGCCGCGCGCGAAGCGCCGCGCCTCGTGCAGCTGGCTGAGTTCTTGGAAGGTCAGCGCGGCGCGGCCGAAGGCGACGACCAGCGCGGCGATCGCCAGGCCCTCGGTGACCGCGTCGCCTGCATCGACGAAGACGAGCACGACGATCACCGACAGCACGCAGGCCATCGGCGCCAGGACGAACGCCAGCGTCCGCGCGAGGACCGGCCGTGGGGGCGGGGCGGGGCGCCAGGCGGCGACGCCGATCGCCAGCATGGTCAGCGGGTAGCAGGCGGTCGTGGCGTCCAGCGGGTCGAACGTGCCGTTGAGCACCGCGAGATCCTGGGCGATGTGGGCGACCGCGGCGAGCACCATCGCACCCGCCAGCCACAGCCACTGGCCGCCGCGGCGGCCGGCCATCGCGCAGGCCCACAGCAGCATGCTCAGCAGGATCAGGTCGCCGGTCGGCAGCGCGAGCCCGGCGACCACCTTGGCGGTCGGCTGGCTGGCGAGATCGTGGCGGACCAGCGCTGCGCAGACGGTCATCAGCGTCAGACCGCCGAGCACGCCGTCGAGGATCAGCGACAGCGTGAACGGCTGCAGCCGTGCGCGCAGCATCGCTAGCAGCGCGGCGTAGGCGAGCGGATAGAAGGAGAGCCAGCCGACCCAGGCCAGCAGCGGCGGATCGTCGGGGGCGTTGGAGGACGCGAGGGTGGCGACGGAGCCGAGACCGAAAAGCAGGATGCCAAGCCCGAGCAGCGACCATGCCCGGCGATCTTCGGCGGTCCGTCGCGCGGCGGTCAGGCAGAGCGCGGACGCGGCGGCATAGACGATCAAGGAGCCCCACCACTGCACGGCCAGATGGCCGTCGTGGCCGAGGGCAGGCAGCAGCCGCCCCGCCAGGTAGGCGAGGGCGAGTGCTGCTGCGAGCAGCGGCACGGTGACATGACGCGGGGGAAGAGGAGGGAGCAACGGCGTCCTTTGTCGCTTCATCGGCTTCTGGCACATCGGACCTGAGGGCTGGGGTTACCATCGCAATGGCAAGCGAACACTGGAGGTGGGCATGTCACGTCTCGTCCGTATGGATCGCACCGGCCACACCACGCTGGCGGAGTGGAGCGCGGGAGATCCCGCCGCTGCGGAGGCCGCCGTCGTCGCCTTCCGCGAGGAGCTCGAACGCGGCTACTTCGCGATGGTCTCCACCGGCGAGGGCCACGCCGAGCAGGTCAAGGAGCTGCCGATCGACGCCGAGCTGGTGATCTTGCGGTTGCCGATCAGCGGCGGCTGATGGCGCTCGACGCCGCGCTTCCCGAGCGTGCGGCCGTCTATTGGCGACCGCCGATGGACGGCGCGCGTCTGCGCAAGCGCGGCAGGCTCTGGACGCTCACGACCATTGCGCACGTGGTCCCGTTCGTGGCAGCGGGCGTCATCCTGTTCCTCGTCCAGCCGCTCGCGGTTGCCGTCAGCGTGGCCAGCTTGGGGCACGCGTGGATCATCCCCATGCTCTACGCGGCACGCGGCGCCAACGTCCTGCGCCCGCGCAGTCGGTCCGGTGCTGACGCGGAGCGCACGGCGGTCGGCCTACTCGGTGACCTCGTCGGCCACGACGCGCGCGAGCTCCACGCACGCACCGGCCTCGTGGTCGAGCGCGGCGCGCTCGGCGTCTGGGTCGTGGGGGAGGCGGGCGCCGTCCTGCTCACCGCGCGCGGGCGGCGGGCGACCTGCTTCTGCGTCCGCGTCGCCGACCTCGACCTCCCCAGCGCCGATCGCATCGCGCACCTGCTGCTGGCGCTGCGGGCCGATGAGGTCGGCTTTGCCACCGTGGCCAACATGGCGTTCTCGGGCGCGCGCTGGCGCGTGAGGCGCCGGCTGCCGGCGGCGATGCGGCCGGCCATCGAGTGCGCTGCGGCCTTGAGCGGGAAGGAGCCTCTGGCGAGTTCCCGCGACCGAACCTCGCCCTCTGGGCGAGCGTTCGGCCTCGACCGCGTGTAGGACCGACCGTCGAGAACTTCGGACCGTCCGGCGATGGGCAGCGCGCCCGCGGTCGCGCATCATGATGTCCATGACCACCGCTTCTGCCACACCGCTGTCGAGGATCATCCTCGTCGGCGAGCGGTCGCGGCTGGGGTCGGGCCAGGACGCGCCGGCTCTCCGCCGCTACCGCCTCGCCCGCCTGCACGTCAACGACCGCTCGTCGGGGGCCGGTCGTTACGCGCATCTCCGTCGCAGTTACGACTGACGCACCCAAGCGCATGGCGACCGCGAGCACCTGAGGGGGCGCTCGCGGTCGCCAATTCGCGCACCGCGTCGCGCACGCGACTACCCTGTGAGGCATGGACGACACCGCCGCCAAGCCTTCGATCCTGAAGCGGCTCCTCGCGCTCGTGGTCCTCGCGATCGCCGCCTGGATCCTGTTGAAGTTCGTTATCGGCCTCATCGCCGGTCTCGCGACGATCATCGTGATCGTCCTCTGCGTTGTGGCGGTCGTCTGGGCGCTGCGGGTCCTCTAGTCGGCCGACGATGGTCTACATCGTCATCGCGCTCTCCTTCGCGTTCGCCGGCGGCTTCGTCGGCAAGATCAAGGGGAGCTCGTTCGTCCTCTGGTTCATCATCTCGGGCACGTTCCCGATCATCGGGCTGGCCGCCGCGGTCCTCTACCGCTTCGACACCGACGAGCCGCGCCGGCAGTGCCCGACCTGTGGGCACATCTGCATGCTGCACGACGCGCTCTGCACCCGCTGCGGAACCGAGCTCGACTTCCCCGACGAGTCGGAGATCCTGCCGCCCGTCGCGCCTGCATAGGCAGCGCGATTCCGCGATAGACTCGGCGCTTCACCGAGCCGCCTGCCGGGCGGCTCGCTGCTGTTGTTCTCACCAAACCCTGACCTTTCACGAAAGGAGGTCAAGCGCATGCGAGCGGTCGATGCCGTGATGGAGTGCCTTAAGGCAGAGGGTGTGGACGTCGTATTCGGGTATCCGGGCGGCGCGAACCTCCCGACGTACGACGCCTTCGTGGACGCGGGGATCCGTCACGTCCTGGTGCGTCACGAGGCCGGGGGCGGCCATGCCGCCACGGGCTACGCGAAGGCGACCGGCAAGGTCGGCGTCGCGCTGGGCACCAGCGGCCCGGGCGCGACCAACCTGGTCACGCCGATCATGGACGCGATGATGGACTCGGTCCCGGTGGTCTTCATCACCGGCCAGGTCCGCACCGAGCTCTTGGGGACCGACGGCTTCCAGGAGGCCGACATCATGGGCATCACGATGCCCGCGGTGAAGCACTCGTGGATGATCCAGCACCCGCTGGAGATCCCGCGGGTGCTGCATGAGGCCTTCCACGTCGCCCGCACCGGGCGCCCCGGGCCGGTCGTCGTCGACATCCCGACCGACCTGTCGAAGGCCGACATCCCCTACGAGCCGGTCACCGAGGTCCACCTCCCGGGCTACCAGCCCACCACGGAGGGCAACGTCAAGCAGATCCGCCAGGCGGCCAAGGCGCTGGCGTCGTCGCGCCGTCCGGTGATCTACGCCGGCGGCGGGGTCATCCTCTCCGACGCGTCGGCCGAGCTGACGGAGTTCGTCCTCAGCGACCGCTTCCCGATCACCAACACGTTGAACGGGCTCGGCGGCTTTCCGGCGACGCACGACCAGTTCCTGGGCATGCTCGGCATGCACGGCACGCGCGCGGCCAACTACGCGATGGACGAGGCGGACCTGATCTGCGCGATCGGGGCGCGCTTCGACGATCGCATCACCGGCAAGCTGTCGGAGTTCGCGCCGCGGGCAAAGTTCATCCACATCGACATCGATCCGGCCGAGATCTCCAAGAACGTCCCGGCGCACATCCCGATCGTCGGCGATGCCAAGAACATCCTGGTCAAGCTCGTCAACGAGTACCGGGCGCTGGGCGCGGATCCGTCGCGGCTGGAGGAGTGGTGGCAGCGCATCGGGGGCTGGCAGGAGCGCCATCCGCTGCACTACAACGACTCCAGCGACTCGGAGATCAAGCCGCAGCGCGCCATCCAGGCGATCTACGAGGCCACCGGCGGCGACGCCATCGTGACCTCTGATGTCGGCCAGCATCAGATGTGGGCGGCGCAGTACTACAACTTCACCAAGCCGCGCCGCTGGATCAACTCGGGCGGTCTGGGGACGATGGGTTTCGGCCTGCCGGCCGCGATGGGCGCCGCCGTCGGCATGCCTGACGAGACGGTCGTCTGCATCACCGGCGACGGCTCGGTGCAGATGAACAGCCAGGAGCTGGCCACCTGCGTCCAGAACCGCATCCCGGTCAAGGTCTTGATCCTCAACAACGGCTACCTGGGCATGGTCCGCCAGTGGCAGGAGTTGTTCTGGGACAACCGCTACTCGCATGTCGACATGGGGCAGTCGCCCGATTTCGTCAAGCTTGCCGAGGCCTACGGCGCCACCGGCCTGCGCCTGACGGCCAAGGAGACGCTCGTCGACGACCTCCGCGCGGCGATCGCGACGGAGGGCCCAGTGGTCGTGGACATCCGCGTCACCCGCGAGGAGAACGTGTACCCGATGATCTCGCCCGGCGCCGCCGCGCGCGAGATGGTGGGCTAGCGCCATGGGTGATCCGGGAATCAAGGAGATGCTGAACCTCGAGGATCTCGAGGCCAGCGGCCAGACGCGCTCAGGACGCAAGCACGTCCTGACCATCTTGGTGGAGAACAAGCCGGGTGTGCTGACGCGTATCGCCGGCCTGTTCGCCCGCCGCGGGTTCAACATCGACACGCTCACCGTCGGGCCGACCGATGACGAGGACATCTCACGCGTGACGCTGACCGTCGACGGTGCGCTGCATCCGATCGATCAGGTCACCAAGCAGTTGCACAAGCTGATCAATGTCCTGAAGATCAGGGATCTGGAGCCGTCGGAGACGGTCACGCGAGAGCTGGCGCTCTTCAAGGTCGCGGTCGACGGGGTGCAGCGCGCCGAGGTCCTGCAGCTCACGGAGATCTTCCGTGGGCGGATCGTCGACGTGACGCGCCGCTCGATCATCGTCGAGATCACCGGCACGACCGACAAGATCGAGTCGTTCGAAGCGCTGCTGCGCCCGTTCGGCATGGTCGAGATGATGCGGACGGGCGAGATCGCGATCTCGCGCGGCCGGGGCGAGACGTGACGGGCCTCGCCTAGAGGCTCGGCCGCCTCGTCTCGCCCTTGCGCGAACTCGCCAGAGGCTCCTTCGCGCGGGGCATGGGCGGGATGGCTTGCGCTCTGTGACGGACCTCGCTTCGGCGGGTCCGTCGCCGTTCGTAGACTGCAACTTCATGGCTTCGGTCCTCACCGCCTCCGGGGGCTTCGCGCTGTCGGCCGCCGATCGCGAGCGGCTGGCGCGGCGGGTGAGCGCGGCGCTGCGGCGCGCGCGCCGGCACGGTGAGGCGCTGGCGGCGATCACACTGCGCCTTGATGGGGGGGTTGATCCGAGCGCGGTGGTGGGGGCGTCGCGGCGGCCTTTGGAATCCGCCCCGTCGCTGGGTGCCGGTGCGCAAGCGCCTGGGCAGCCCGGCGACGCGTGGTTCTGCTTCGAGCAGCCCGACCGCGACCGCGCTGCGCTGGGAGCGTTGGGGACCGCGGCGGCACTGGAGGCGTCCGGGCCCGATCGCTTCAAGTTGGTGGCCAAGCGCTGGCGCGAGCTGGCCTCACACGCGGCGTGCGATCCGCCGGACGGACCGCGCGGCTGCGGGCCGATCGCGGTCGGCGGCTTCGCCTTCGCGCCGGAGGGCGGGAGGGCGCCGCACTGGGCCGGCTACGCGGCGGCGTCGCTGCACGTGCCCGAGGTCTCGCTGGTGCGTCGTGGCGAGGACGTGCGGCTGACGTTCTGCGTGCTGGCCTGTCCAGACGACACGGTCGAGGATCTCGTGGCGCGCGTCGAGCTGCGGGCATCGGAGCTGCGCTTTGGTGTCGGCCTGCCGCTGCTCGATCCGGACCCGGCCGGCCGCTACCGCGTGGTGTCGGCGATGCCGCCCGAGCACTACGAGCAGGCCGTCGCGCGCGGGGTCGAGCGGATCGTCGCGGGGGACCTGGAGAAGCTCGTGCTCGCGCGCGAGGTTCAGGTGCACGCGCCGGTCGACCACGACCCGGCTGCCGTGCTCGGCGTCCTGCGTGAGGCGTTTCCGTCCTGTCACCTAGTCTGCGCGGGTCGCGGGGACGCGGCGTTTGTCGCGGCGTCGCCCGAGCTGCTGATCCGCCGCGAAGGCGAGCGCGCGGCGACGCTGGCGCTTGCGGGCTCGACCCGCCGCAGCGCCGACCCAGCGGTCGACGATCACCTTGGCGAGCGCCTGCTGCGTTCGACCAAAGACCGCGAGGAGCAGGCGATCGTGGTCCGGCGCATCGCGCGGACGTTGCGGCCGGTCGCCGTCTGGGTCACCGCGCCGGAGGAGCCCGAGCTGGTCAAGATGACCAACATCCAGCACTTGGGCACGCCGATCCGCGCGCAGCTTGCGCGGTCGGTCAGCGCCATCGAACTGGCGGGGCTGTTGCACCCGACGCCAGCGGTTGGCGGTGAGCCGTTGTCGGTGGCCGCGCCACTGATCCCGGCGTTGGAGGGGTTCGATCGGGGGTGGTACGCGGGGCCGGTGGGGTGGACGGACCTCGACGAGGACGGGGAGTTCGTGGTGGCCTTGCGCTGTGCGTTGCTGCGCGGCCCGATCGCGAGGTGTTACGCGGGTGTGGGGGTTGTGCGCGACTCTGATCCGGCGGCGGAGCTGGCGGAGACGGAGGTCAAGTTGCAGGCGTTGTTGCCGGTGTTGGCGGGCTGAAGTCGGGCCCGTGGCGCCGTTGGTCGTCCGCGGGTGGTGGTTGGCGTGGCGCACTCGTGGCGCTCCGCGCGCACTGTGGTCGGGGTGCGTTGCGGGGTTCTGGGGGCACCGAGGGGAATGAGGAGTTGGTGGCGGCTCGGGCGCGGGTTTGTCGTCCTCGGGCGCCCGGGCGCGGGTGGTTCGCGGCCTGGTGTGAGGGTCTGGGTCGAGTTGACGTGCAATGTGCCGGTCAACTCGACCCAGACCAATCATTCGGAACCGAACCCTCGGTCGTTCGTAGGAAAGCGCTCTCTGCGAGCACCTCCATACGAATGACCTCCGACAACGCCCGCCCAGTCCCGAGAACCCTCACGCGGAAGGCCGATGGCGCCGCGAGCCCCAACGGCTTCCTCTCCTCGATGCCACCGAACCACGCGACGCACCCACCAAGACAAACGCGCGGAGCGCCACGGGCGCGCCACACAAGCCAGCACCCACGGAGGACAAACGAAGGCGACGCGCTACGCCTCCTCCGGCCGCATCCCGCCCGAACCTCGCGCCCGCCGCCACACCCCCACCACATCGCGCACCGTCGCACTGCGCCACGTCGATCGCCCATCCAGTGGCCGCACCGCCAGATCGAACCGGCCCGTCTCGCGCTGCTCGATCCCTTCGACCAGCGCATGGAACCGCCGGCCCTTGCGATCGACTTCGACGATGTCGCCCGGCGCGATGCCCTTCGACGTCAGACGCGGCGCCGGCGCAAGCGCTGCCGGGCCCTCGGCGAGGCGCGGCGAAGGCTCGCTGAGGAGGGAGATCTGCTGGCCATCGGACACCCACCTCAGGCTACGGGGCGAACCGGACCGCGCCGGCCGCCGGCTACAGCAGCGGGTGGTCGCGCTCGGGCGTCGGCGGCAGCCAGACGCGCGCCCCGCGGGCGTGGGCGAGGTGGTCGGCGGTGGGCCGATCGCTGCGAGCAGCGATCGTCGTCAGCGCCAGAAGCAGCGCAAACGCACCGAGCCAGCCGGCCGAGAGGGCGACGATCCACACCACGGGCGCCACCCTACCCGCGCGAGACCGTGCCGTCACCCCTGCGAATGAAGACTTTCACGCAAAGCCTCGGCCACCGCCGTCCACGTCCGGCGGTGCAGCACGACGTTGGGGGCGCGCTCGGTGCGCAGGTGGACGATGGTCGTCCCGGCCGGCGGTGCGTCCAGAGCGGCGCGGAGCCCAACAAGGTCAACGACGGACCGGTATTCGGCGCCATAGAGCGACGCCATGTGCTCGACCTCGAGACCGGTCGGCGTCAGCACGTGCTCCTCGTATTCGGCGCCCTGCGTGGCGACCGGAAGGAAATCGAAGATCCCGCCGCCGGCGTTGTCGATCACGACGATCGTCAGCGGCACGCCGAGGCGCCGGCCGGCCAGCATGCCGCCGACGTCGTGGGCCAGGGCGACATCGCCGATCAGCAGGTAGGTCGGCTCACCGGTCGCGGCCGCGACGCCGTAGGCGGTGGAGATCGTGCCGTCGATGCCGTTGGCACCGCGGTTGGCCAGCGCGCGCGGCGGCGCGTCGAGGACGGGCCAGAACGTCTCCACGTCGCGGATCGGCATCGAAGCGGCGATCACCACCGTCGCATGGGCCGGCACGCCCGTTGCCAGCTCGCGGGCGATGCGCGGCTCGTTGAGGTCGTCCTCGCCGACCGTCGCGGTGATCGCCGCAGCCGCGCGGGCATCGGCATCACGCCACGTCCCGAGCCAACCGAAGTCGGTCGGCCACGTCTGATCGATCGCGCCCAGCGCCGCGGGCTCCAGCGCGAGGACCGCGCTCAACGCCGCGTCGGGGTCCGGCCACGCGCCGGCGGCGAGCGCCACCTGCGGCACGCCGTCGTCCAAGCCGGCCAGCCATTGGCGCAGCGGTTTGGAGGTGGGCAGGTCGCCGACGCGCAGGACGCAGGCGGGGGCGACGGTCGCCGCCCAGCCGGCGTCGCGCAGGAGCGCGTCGTAGTGGGCGATCGCGGCGCCGCCAGTGCGCGCGCCCGACAGCGGGTCGGCCAGCAGCGGCCATGCCAGCGCCTCGGCCAATCGCGCGGTTGCCGCGCCGTCCGCACCACGGCCGGCGACGATCAGCCCGCGACCGCCGGCGTGCTCGTCCAGCCACGCGACCAGCGGCGCGGGATCCTGCGGGGCAACGGCACGCGCCGTCCATGGCGCGCCGTCGGGACGGCCGCCATCGCCGGGTGCGCCGTCCAACGGCACCTCGAGCACCAGCGGCTCGCGCAGCGCGACGTTGAGGTGCACTGGTCCCGGCCGGCCCTCGAGCGCCGTCGCATGCGCGCGGCACGCCAGCTGGCGGATCCACCGCTGACGCGCCGGCGTCGCGTCATGCGTGCCGACTTCGAAGAACCACTTCGCCGCCGACCCGTACAACTTGATCTGATCGATCGTCTGGCCGGCGCCGACGCCGCGCAGCTCCGGCGGGCGGTCGGCGGTCAGGACGATCAGCGGGACGCCCGCCTCGGCCGCCTCGATCACCGCCGGCAGGTAGTTGGCCGCCGCGGTCCCCGACGTGCAGGCCAGGACCGCGGGGCGGCCGGTCGCCTGGGCAAGACCGAGCGCGAAGAACGCCGCGGAGCGCTCGTCGACATGCGAGGTGACCGGGATCCTGCCGTCACGCGCGAGGCTCAGGACCAGCGGCGTCGAGCGCGATCCGGGTGACGTGCAGGCGCCCGCGACACCGCAGCGGTGCAGTTCGTCGACGAAGGCGCGCAGCAGGAGGTAGGTGTCGCGAGGATCGCTCATGGGATAGATAGGGGAGATGCCCGAGACGCTGGTGCTGCTCCACGGCTTTGGCGGGACCCACCGCACCTGGGACCCCGTCCTGCCCGAGCTCGATCACGAACGCTACAACCCGCTGGTCCCAGACCTCCGCGGGCACGGCACGAAGGCCGGCGTGCGACCGATCTCCTTCGATGGCTGTGTGACCGACGTGCTGGCCGCGGCGCCCGACGAGTTCGTCCTCTGCGGCTACTCGTTGGGCGGTCGTGTCGCCCAGCATGTGGCGCTTGCCGCGCCCAAGCGCGTCATGCGGCTGATCCTCGTCTCGACCAGCGCTGGGATCTCAGACGACCCAGCCCGCGCGGCTCGCGTGGCCGAGGACGAGCGCCTCGCTGACGAGCTGACGCGGATGAGCATCGAGGAGTTCGCCGACCTCTGGATGGCCAACCCGCTCTTCGAGGCGACGCCCGCGGAGGCGTCGCGCTGGTGGCGCGAAGACCTGCTGCGCAGCGACCCGATTGCCCTGGCCGAGGTCCTGCGCATGATCGGCGGCGGCGCGATGGTCCCGCTCTGGGACCGGATCGGCACGCTGACGATGCCGGTGACGATCATCGTCGGCGGTCGCGACACCAAGTTCATCGACTACGCCGAGCGCTTCGCGCAGCTCCTGCCACAGGCTGAGGTGCGGACCATCGGCGGCGCGGGCCACGGCCTCCCGCGCGAGGCGCCGCGGGAGCTGGCGGGCCTGATCGCCGGTACGGAGGGGTGACCGCCACGCCCACCGATGTCGGGCGGGCATGTCAGGGCCTCGGGCTGGGCGTCGCGCTCCTTTTGGCGGTCGCCGGCGCCGCCGGCTGCGGGGGCGACGGCTCGGCCAAGCCCCCCGCGCCATCGGCGCAGCGGACGGCGACGGTTGGGGACAAGGACCAGCACAAGCCCGCTCCGTCGCTCACGCTGCGTCAGGCGATCGGTCAACACATGGTGTTTGCCTACTCCGGCGCACGTCCGCCGAGCGCGCTGCGGCGGCGCATCGCCCGCGGCGAGGCCGCCGGCGTCATCCTCTTCTCGCGCAATGTGCGCAGCGTGGCTGCCGTCCGCACCCAGATCTCCAAGCTGCAGCGCATCAAGCGTCCGGCGGCCGTCGACGCGCCGCTGTTGGTAATGGTCGACCAGGAAGGCGGGGACGTTCGTCGCCTTCCCGGCCCGCCCGCCGCCAACGCCGCCGCCACACCAACCAACGCCGCCGCCCGCGCCAACGGTCGCGCCGCCGGCCGGCTCCTGCGCAGCGCAGGCGTCACCGTCGACCTCGCGCCGGTGGTCGACGTCGGCCGCGCGGACCGCGCGCTGGCCAACGAAGGTCGGACCTACGACGACAACGTGCCCGGCGTCGTCGCCAAGGCCAGCGCCTTCGCCGACGGCCTCCGTGCCGCCGGCGCGGAGCCGGTCCTCAAGCACTTCCCCGGCTTTGGTGCGGCGTCGACCAACACCGACGATGGCGCCACGCGCATCGACCTCTCGCTCTCTGAACTGCGCGCCCTCGACCTCCAGCCCTACGCCAAGATCAAGACCCGCGCCGTGATGCTCTCCACCGCGATCTACCCGCGCGTCGACCCGCGCCCGGCGGCCTTCTCAAAGCGCTGGGTGGTCGGCGAGCTGCGCGGCCGCCTGAACTTCACCGGCGTCGCGATGACCGACGACCTGCAGGCGCCCGCCGTCGCCCGCTTCGGCGCGCCGGCTCAGCTGGCGTTCTTCGCGATCAAGGCCGGCGTCGATCTCCCACTCTTCGCCAAGGACTACACCACGGGCGCTCGCGCGGCGGCGGGTCTGGAGCGCGCCGTGCGCAGCGGCGCGCTCACCCGCGCTCAGCTCGATGCCGGCGCCCGCCGCGTCCTGCGCTGGCGCCTCGCGCTGGCCAAGGCCAAGCGCGACAACTAGGAGAGCTCCTAGTCAGCCCACCAGTCGCGCTGGCCCTCGACGTCTTCGCGCGGATTCTCGCCGAGATTGGGCGCGCCGATGACGAGGATCTCGAGGCCCTCCGGCCCGGCCTCGTAGCCGCGCCACACACCGGGCGGGACGCGCACCGCGTCCCATTCCTTGAGCTCGACGATCTCGTTATCGACCTTCATCCGCCCGCTCCCGCCCACGACCACGTACACCTCCTCTTGCTGCTTGTGCGTGTGGCCGTACGGGAAGCGATAGCCGGGCGGGACGCGCTGGTGGCTCAGGCCGGATCTCTCGAGCTCGAGCGCCGCGGTCGCCGCGTGGAACTCCAGGTCCGGCGCACCGTCGAACTTCGAGCCGAGGTCCTCCAGATCCTTCTTGATGTTCTTGAGCGTGAACGACACGGCGCAAATCCTAAGGGACCGCCCAGGACAGCTCTTGCTAGTCGCCGAGCAGCCCGGGCCCCGACGGCACGCGCAGGCGCCCGTGATGCACCGCGAGCAGCCCGCCCGCATCCTCACCATCCAGCAGCCCGAGCGTCGCCAGACCGCACGGCAGCTCGACCCGCAGCGCCGCCGCGCAGTGCGCCGCCGCCGCGATCCCGAGCGGACCGTCGATCGTCGAGGCGAGGTAGACCTCGGCGCCGGTCGCACGCACGAGCGTCGCTTGGGCCAACAGCGATGAGATGCCGCCGGCGCGCGAGATCTTCAGGCAGACCGCGTCGGCAGCACCGGAAGCGATCGCCCCATGCTCGGCGACCGTCTCGTCCATGGCGACGCGCACCGGCACGCGCTCGCGCACCTCGCGCAGTGCCGCGATCCCGGAGACCGGCTCCTCGACGAGCTCCAGTCCGGCACGTGCGAGCACGTCGATGGTCGCGACGGCCTCCTCAACGGTCCACGCGCCGTTGGCATCGATCCGGATCGCGACCTGGTCGCCGACCGCGCGCCGCACCGCGGCGACGCGCGCCGCGTCATCGCCGACGCCGACCTTCACCTTGACGCACTCGAAGCCCAGCTCCACGGCGTTCGCGGCCGCCTCGGCGGCGCCTGCGCGGTCGGTCGCGCCGATGGTCGCGTTGACCGGGACGTGCTCCAGTGCGCCGTCGGTCAGCAGCGCGGAGATCGGCTTGCCGGCGCGCTGGCCCGCGGCGTCCCACAACGCGAGGTCGACGGCCGCCAGCGCCTGGGGCAAGTCGGCGACCTCGCGGCAGGCGTCCAGCAATGCCGGGCCGGTGCGGCCGCGGTCGTCGGAGAGGATCTCGGCGTAGCGCTCCAGCGCCTGGCCAACGATGTCCAGCGGCACGCCGTCGTAGGCCTCCAGCGGCGCGGCCTCGCCGCGGCCGGTGATGCCGTCGGCCCCGGTCAGCGCGAGGAGATACGCGCCGCGCTCGCGCACGTCGCCGTAGGCGGTGCGCAGCGGGGTGCGCAGGCGATGGGTGACGGGTTCGAGGACGACGTCCATGGGGTTCGATCAGCAGCCTGCCAGACCGGCGCCGCGGCCATCCATCACCTTGCGTGATCGATGCTGCCGCAAACGCGACTTCGACAGATCGACGATGCCGTGGGACGATCGTTGGCATGGAGCTCCGTCATCTGCGCACCATCGCCGCCGTCGCCCGGACCGGCTCGTTCACGAAGGCCGGAGAGGAGCTCCATCTCGCCCAGTCGGCGATCTCCCAGCAGATCCGCCGTTTGGAGAACGAGCTCGGCATCCAGGTCTTCACGCGCTCCAGCCGCTCAGTGGAGCTGACCGCCGAAGGTCGGCTCGTCCTCGACTACGCCCATCGCGTGCTGCACGAGGTCGAGGGGTTGCAGAACGAGTTGGAGGAGCTCAGCGGTCTGCTGCGCGGTGAGTTGAAACTCGGCGGCATGTACCCGACGGGGTTGTATGACCTCGCCGACGTCATCGCCGACTTCCACACGCGCCATCCCGGCGTGGCGATCCACATGGTCGAGCGCACCCAGGACGAGCTGCTGGAGCGGCTGCGCACCGACGAGCTCGATGCGGCCTTCACGGCCGTCGACCCCGACGCGCTGGGCGAGGACTTCGCCGCGTCGCTGGTGTTCGAGGAGGAGTTCGTGGTGGCCTTGCCCGTCGAGCACGCGCTGACGGCTTGCGATCACATCACCTACGAGCAGCTGGCCGCCGAGGACCTCGTGACGTATCGCGAGAACTCGGCGCTGCGGCTGCGTTTGGAGAAGGCGATGGCGCGGATCGGCCTGGCGCCGCGCAACGCGTTCATCTGCACGGAGATGGGCGCGGTCCGCGCGCTGGTCTCCAAGGGCCTCGGCGTCGCGGTGCTGCCGCGCTCGATTGCTGCTGAGCCCGGGCCGGCGATCACGTTCCGGCCGGTGGGGCCGGAGCTGCTGACGTGGCCGACGGCGCTGGTGTGGCGAGCGGACCGGCGGCAGCCGCCGGCGGCGAAGGCGTTCTTGCAGTTGGCGCTCAAGCGGGCGGAGGAGACCGGACGGCAGCGGCCGTCGGTCGCGCTTGTCGCGTAGGGCGCGTTTGTTGTTGGTCGGCCTTTGAGCTGGCTGGCGTGGCGCACCCATGGCGCTCGGCGCGCATCGTGGTCGGGGTGCGCGGCGGGGTTCTGGGGCACCGAGGGGAGTGAGGAGTCGTCGGGGCTCGCGGCGTCATGGGCCCTCCGCGTGAGGGCTCGCCGGACTGCCGGGTCGTGCGGGCGTCGACGGCGCGGTCCGTGTCGTCTGGCCCCTGCATATGAGGGGTGAGACGACATGGATCATGCTTCGGTGACGAATGATCGATCCGGGGCGTCTCGTGGTGAATAGTTCGCCACGAGACGCCCCCGACGGACGTTTCGGCGACGAACGATTGGTCCGGGTCGCCTGGTGTCCCTATATGGGATCCGAAACGACCCGGATCACCCGGCGGCCTCGCACCACCCGCGCCCGGGCGCCCGAGGACGACAAACCCGCGCCCGGGCCGGCCAGCCCACTGCTCACTCCCCTCGATGCCTCAGAACCCCGCAACGCACCCCGACCACGGTGCGCGCGGAGCGCCACGGGTGCGCCACGCAAACCCCCAAGGCGGACGACCAACAGCGCCACGAGCCCTAACTCAACAACAACCCCACGCTCAACAACACGCAGAACGCGAGCTGCAGCATCCCCGTCTTGGCCAGCGCGCCGTTGAGCGTCGGGCCGTCATCGTGCTGGCGCACGGTCCGCACGAGCGGCACCGCCAACGGCAGCGCCAACCACGACAACAACACCCACGGCCCCACATGCGACCCGCCCGCGACCCAAACGCCCACCGGGATCAGGAACGCCACATAGACCTCGGCCGCATAAAAATCCCGCGCCCGCCCGCGCCCCAACCGCACCGCCAGCGTCCGCTTGCCCACCCGCGCATCGGTCGGCGCATCCCGAATGTTGTTGACCGCCAGGATCGCCGCCGCCAGCAGCCCAACGGGCACGGCGAGAGCAAACGCCTCCCACTCCAGCCGCTCGACCTGCGCGTAGTACGAGCCTGTCACGGCGACCAATCCGAAGAACAAGAAGACGAAGACGTCGCCCAACCCCTCGTAGCCATACGGCCGCGGTCCACCGGTGTACAAAACGCCCGCCAGGATCGACGCCGAACCGATCGCCAGGATCACCCACCCCGCGACGATGATCAGGTAGACGCCGCACAACACGGCGAGAGCGAACGACACGTACGTCGCCGTCAACACCTGCTTGGGCGGCACGAGGCCGCCGGCAGTGACGCGCACGGGCCCGAGACGGTCCTCGGTGTCGGCGCCACGGCGCGCGTCGGAGTAGTCGTTGGACAAGTTCGCCCCGACCTGGATGAAGACCGCGCCCAGCAGCGCCGCGATGAACGCGCCCACGCGCAACGACGACTTCTCGGCCGCCGCCAGCGCCGTGCCGACGAGCACCGGTGCGACACCCGCCGGCAGCGTTCGCGGCCGTGCGGCCAGGAGCCAGATCTTGACCGGCGAGGGACGCTGCGAGATTGCTTCAGAGGACTCACTCATGGCGACTCACGCCCTCCGCGGAAATTGGGAGAAGTCCGGACGGCGCTTCTCCTTGTAGGCCTCGCGCCCCTCCTTGGCCTCGTCCGACCCATAGAACAACAGGTTGGCGTCGTGGGCCAGCTGCTGGATCCCCGCGTAGCCGTCCTCGTGGGCGTGAAACGACGACTTCACCAGCCGCAGGGCGAAGGGGGAGAGCTCGAGCATCTCGCGACACCAGGAGACCGTCTCCTCCTCCAGCCGCTCCAGCGGCACCACCGCGTTGACCAACCCCATGTCCAACGCCTGCTGGGCGTCGTACTGGCGGCAGAGCAGCCAGATCTCCTTGGCGCGCTTGGTCCCCACGAGGTCGCGCAGCAGCGACGCGCCGAAGCCGCCGTCCCAAGAGCCCACCCGCGGGCCGGTCTGGCCGAAGCGGGCGTTGTCGGCGGCGATCGTCAGGTCACAGCAGAGATGCAGGACATGGCCGCCGCCGATCGCGTAGCCCGCGACCTGGGCGACCAGCGGCTTGGGCAGCCGCCGCATCTGGACCTGCAGGTCGGTGACGTGGAAGCGGCCGACCTTGGCGCCCTCGGGGATGTATCCCGTGTCGCCGCGGACGTTCTGGTCGCCCCCGGAGCAGAACGCGTGCGGGCCCTCGCCGGTGAAGATCACGACGCCGACGTCGCCGTCCTCGCGGGCACGCTCCAGCGCCTCGGAGACCTCAATCAGCGTCTGCGGCCGGAACGCGTTGCGCACCTCGGGACGGTCGATCGTGATCTTCGCGATCTTGGGGTGGGCGGGCTCCTCTCTGCTGAGCTCATAGCGGATGTCGGTGTACTCGCCGTCGCCGGGGGTCCAGGTCACTGCCATGGGCCGCAGGCTACTTTCCGAGCCATGGTGGTCGAGTCCTGGCTGGCGAGAGCGGCGCGCACGCGCCCGAACACGGCTGCCGTCAACGGCCTCACCTACGCGGCGCTGCACGAGCGGGCGCGCGCCGCGGCGGCCGGTCTGCCACGCGGCGCCCGGGTTGGCTTGGCGCTCCCGCCCGGGGAGGAGTACATCGTCGCGCTACACGCCTGCCTGCTGGCCGGCGCGCTCGCCGTGCCCATCGACCTGCGGCTGACGGAGGCCGAGCGGCCGGCGGTCGACCTGTCGTTCGGGGAGCGCCTGCTCGACAAGCAGGAGGTCACCGACGCCCACGATCTCGACGCGCCCGCGATCCTCGTCCATACCAGCGGGACGACGAGCGCGCCCAAGCCGATCCGTCTCAGCTATGGCAACTGGCTCTGGAGCGCGCTGGGCAGCGCGGTCGCCCTCGGCGTCGACCCAAACGAGCGCTGGCTCTGCACGCTGCCGCTGAGCCACGTCGGCGGCCTGTCGATCTTGCTGCGCTCTGCGATCTACGGCACGACCGCGATCGTCCATGAGCGCTTCGAGACCGACCGCGTGCTCGCGGCGCTGAACGACCCCCAAGGCCCGACCGTCGTCTCGCTCGTCCCCACGACGCTCACGCGCCTGCTCGACGCGGGCCTCCACCATCCACCCGCCCTGCGCTGGGCGCTCCTCGGTGGTGCGCCCCTGCCGCCCGCGCTCCTCCAGCGCGCCGCCGACGCCGGCGTCCCGGTCGCCCCGACCTACGGTCTCACCGAGGCCTGCTCACAGGTCGCGACCGCCGGCGTCCCGCTCTTCTGCACGCAGATCGCGCTGCAGCCTGACGGCGAGATCGTCGTCACCGGCCCGACCGTGTCGCCCGACGCCGGGGGTGGGCGGGCCGTTCTCCACACCGGCGACCTCGGCGTCATCGACGACGACGGTCTCCTCCACATCGTCGGCCGCAAGGCCGACACGATCGTCACCGGAGGCGAGAACGTCGCGCCCGCCGAGGTCGAGGCAGTCCTCGAAGCGCACCCAGAGGTCCTCGAGGCCGCAGTCGTCGGCCGCCCCGACGGCGAGTGGGGCGAGGCGGTCATCGCGCTCGTCCGCCCCCGCGACCAAGTCCGTCCGCCCACCCCCGACGACCTCCGCGCCCACTGCGCGCGCCACCTCGCCCGCTTCAAGGTTCCCAAGACCTACATCATGCTCTCCGAGCCGCTGCCCCGCACCGCCTCCGGCAAGCTCGTCCGCCGTGAGCTCGACGAGATCGGAAGCCGGGCGACGGCATCCGCCCAGCGCGCCGAGCCTGCACCGTAGGCTGGCGCTTATGGATCCCGAAGCAGAACGCGCAGCCAGCCGCGAGCGCTGGGAGAGCGTCGCGGCGGGCTGGGAGTCCGGCGCAGATGCCTTCTACGACGGCGCCCTGCCCGTCTCGCACTGGATGGTCGACCGCCTCCAGCCCCAGCCCGGCCAGACGATCCTCGAGCTCGCCGCCGGCCGTGGCGACGTCGGCTTCCTCGCCGCCGAGCTGCTGCATCCCGGCGGCAAGCTGATCAGCTCCGACGGCGCCGAGGCGATGGTCGAGGCCGCCCGCCGCCGCGCCGCCCAGCTCGGCATCGACAACGTCGAGTTCAAGCCGATCGACCTCGAGTGGATCGACGCGAAGCTCGCCACGATCGACGGCATCCTCTGCCGCTTCGGCTACATGCTCGCCGTCGACCCCGAGCATGCGCTGCGCGAGGCTCGCCGCGTCCTGCGGCCCGGCGGCAGGCTCGTCATCGCGGTGTGGGACGTGCCGGAGGCCAACCCGTGGCTGACGGTCTTCGCAGCAGCGGCGCGCGACCTCGGCCTGGCGCCGCCGCCCTCTCCCGACGAGCCCGGCCCGTTCTCGCTCAGCGCGCGCGGAGCGGTCGATGAGCTGCTCCAGGACGCCGGCTTCGACACACCGAGCGTCGAGCCGATCGACCTGATCTTCCGCACGCCGACGCTCGACGCCTTGTGGGAGACCCAGCGCGCGCTCTCGGCCATGATGCGGACGCTCCTGGACGGCCTCTCACCCGCCGACCACTACAAGCTGCGCGAAGCGGCCGAGGGGCGCTGGGCGCCCTACGTCGCGTCCGACGGCTCCGTCGCCATCCCCGGCCGCGCGCTGGGCGTCGTCGCCGAAGCCTGATCCTTAGACTGCCGCGGACTATGTACTACGACGACGACGCAGACCTCACCCTCCTCGACGGCAAGACCGTGGCCATCATCGGCTTCGGCTCGCAGGGCCACGCCCACGCCCAGAACCTCAAGGACTCCGGGGTCAAGGTCGTCGTAGGCCTGCGTGAGGACTCCGCGTCGGTCCAGCAGGCCAAGGATGCGGGCCTGGAGGTCCTCTCCGTTGCCGATGCGGCAAGCGAAGGCGACATCGTGATGCTGCTCGTGCCCGACGAGCTGCACCGCCAGGTCTGGGAGTCAGACGTGCGTGACGGCATCGCCGAGGGCAACCTGCTGCTCTTCGGCCACGGCTTCTCGGTCCTCTACAACGAGGTCGACCCGCCCGCCGGCGTCGACGTCGGCCTGGCCGCCCCGAAGGGCCCGGGCCACCTCGTGCGCCGCCAGTACACCGAGGGCTCCGGCGTCCCCGGCCTCGTCGCGATCCACCAGGACGCCACCGGCAACGCCAAGGCGCTGGCGCTGGCCTACGCCAAGGGCATCGGCTGCACCCGCGGCGGCGTGTTCGACACGACGTTCAAGGAGGAGACCGAGACCGATCTCTTCGGTGAGCAGGCAGTCCTGTGCGGCGGCGCGTCCGAGCTGGTCCAGGCCGGCTTCGAGACCCTGGTGGACGCGGGCTACGACCCGCAGATGGCGTACTTCGAGTGCCTGCACGAACTCAAGCTCATCGTCGACCTGATGTACGAGAAGGGCCTTCAGGGCATGCGCTACTCGATCTCCAACACGGCCGAGTACGGCGACTACACGCGCGGCAAGCGCGTCATCACCGACGAGACGCGCGCGAAGATGCGCGAGATCCTCGCCGAGATCCAGTCGGGGGACTTCGCCCGCGAGTGGATCGCGGAGAACCGCGCGGGCCAGGAGAACTTCAAGCGCATGCGCGCCGAGCAGGCGGGCACCCAGGTCGAGTCCGTGGGCGAGGAGCTGCGCTCGCACATGGACTGGATCAAGCCGAGCTTCTGATTGTCTCGGCGACCATCGCCGGCTCACGCTTGAGATGGCGGTGGGTGAACCGCAGCGTGCGGTAGCCCGCGCGGGCGAGGATGGCGTCGCGCTCGCGGTCGCGCTCGAAGGCGCGGCGGGTGCGGTGGTAGCGGTAACCGTCGGTCTCCACGACGAGGCGGCTGGCGGCGAAGAGGAAGTCGACTCTGAGGCCGGCGACCCAG
>NZ_DASYJG010000085.1:0-69926 GCF_035996765.1 Baekduia sp. | reverse complement strand
GGACCGTACCGCCAGGCGATTGTCCGCGGGCGGGGTGACCCGGATCCGGCGGCGCGACGCGGCCGATTGTCCGACGAGGCCCTCGCCGACAGCGAAACTCAACGCGGGTCCGTCCATCGAGGACCGGCCGTACGCGGCGGTCAGGCGCAGCCGCGACCGGTCGCTCCCGACGCCACCGGGTAGGAAGAATGCACCGAGCTGGGCGTCGACGAGCGGCGTCACCTCCAGCATGATCATGCGGCAGACCTCGTCGAGATCGCGTTGTGACTGCAGTAGGCCGCCGATGCGGGCCAAGTTCGAGTCGAGCCAGCCCTGTTCGGCGTTCTTCTTCGTGGTTTCACGGAGCGTGACGATCATCTGGTTGATGTTGTCCTTCAGCTCCGCGACTTCGCCCTGCGCCTCGACCGCGATTCGCTGCGTGAGGTCGCCGCGGGTCACCGCCGTGGACACGTTGGCGATCGCACGCAACTGGGTGGTCAGCGTCGCCGCGAGCTGGTTCACGTTCTCGGTCAGGTCACGCCAGGTGCCGGCGACGCCGCGCACCTGGGCCTGGCCGCCGAGTTTGCCCTCGATGCCGACCTCCCGGCCGACCCGGGTGATCTCATCGGCAAACGAGGAGAGTTGGTCGACCATGGTGTTGACCGTGTTCTTCAGTTCGAGGATCTCGCCCTGCGCGTCCACGGTGATCTTCTGGCTCAGGTCGCCCCGGGCCACCGCCGTCGCGACCTGCGCGATGTTGCGCACCTGGGACGTGAGGTTCGAGCCCATGAAGTACACGTAGTCGGTGAGGTCGCGCCAGGTGCCGCTGACGCCCTCGACCTCGGCCTGGCCGCCGAGCACGCCGTCGGTGCCGACCTCACGCGCGACGCGCGTGACCTCGTCGGCGAACGAGCCGAGCTGGTCGACCCTCGTGTTGATGGTGTCCTTGAGCTCGAGGATCTCGCCGCGGGCGCCGACCGTGATCTTCTGGCTGAGGTCGCCCTGGGCCACCGCCGTCGCGACCTGCGCGATGTTGCGCACCTGGTCGGTCAGGTTGTCGGCCATGGAGTTCACCGACTCCGTGAGGCTGCGCCACGTGCCGGAGACGCCCTCGACCTGGGCCTGACCACCGAGCTTGCCCTCCGTGCCGACCTCGCGCGCAACGCGCGTGACCTCGGCCGCGAAGGAGCGCAGCTGGTCGACCATCGTGTTGATCGTCTCGGCCAGCGCCGCGACCTCGCCCTTGGCCTCGACGGTGATCTTCTTGGAGAGGTCGCCGTTGGCCACCGCCGTCGTCACCGTCGCGATGCCGCGGACCTGCTCGGTCAGGTTGGCGGCCATGGAGTTCACCGACTCGGTCAACGACCGCCACGTGCCGGAGACGTCCTCCACCTCGGCCTGGCCGCCGAGCCGACCGTCGGTGCCGACCTCCTTGGCGACGCGCGTCACCTCGGCCGCGAAGGAGCGCAGCTGGTCGACCATCGTGTTGATGGTGTCCTTGAGCTCGAGGATCTCCCCGCGGGCGTCGACCGTGATCTTCTTGGACAGGTCGCCCTGGGCGACGGCCGTCGTCACCTGGGCGATGTTGCGCACCTGGTGGGTCAGGTTGTCGGCCATGAAGTTGACGTTCTCGGTCAGGTCGCGCCACGTGCCGCTGACGCCCTTGACCTCGGCCTGGCCGCCGAGCTTGCCCTCCGTGCCCACCTCGCGCGCCACGCGCGTCACCTCGTCGGCGAAGGAGGAGAGCTGGTCGACCATGGTGTTCACGGTCCGCTTGAGCTCGAGCACCTCGCCCTTGACGTCGACCGTCACCTCCTGGGTCAGGTCGCCCTTGGCGACGGCGGTCGTCACGCGGGCGATGTCACGCACCTGGTCGGTCAGGTTGCGCGCCATGACGTTGACGGAGTCCGTCAGGTCCTTCCACGTGCCCGCGACGCCCGGCACGACGCCCTGACCGCCGAGCCGGCCCTCGGTGCCGACCTCTCGCGCCACGCGCGTCACCTCGTCGGCGAAGGACCGCAGCTGGTCGACCATCGTGTTGATGGTGTCCTTGAGCAGGAGGATCTCGCCGCGTGCGTCCACCTCGATCTTCTGCGAGAGGTCGCCCTGGGCGACGGCGGTCGTCACCAGCGCGATGTTGCGGACCTGACCCGTCAGGTTCTCCGCCATAGAGTTCACCGACTCGGTCAGGTCCTTCCACGTGCCCGACACGCCCGGCACCTCGGCCTGCCCGCCGAGCTTGCCCTCGGTGCCGACCTCGCGCGCGACGCGCGTGACCTGCTCGGCGAAGACCGACAGCGTGTCGGTCATCGCGTTGATCGTGTCGGCGAGCGCGGCGACCTCGCCCTTGGCGTCGACGGTGATCTTCTGGGTCAGGTCGCCCTTGGCGACCGCGCCGGCGACCTGGGCGATGCCGCGCACCTGGTCGGTCAGGTTGCGCGCCATGAAGTTGACGTTCTCGGTCAGGTCGCGCCACGTGCCGGAGACGCCGCGGACCTCGGCCTGGCCACCGAGCTTGCCGTCCGTGCCGACCTCGCGCGCGACGCGGGTGACCTCGTCGGCAAAGCCGCCGAGCTGGTCGACCATCGTGTTGATGGTGTCCTTGAGCTCGAGGATCTCGCCACGGGCGTCAACCGTGATCTTCTGGGTCAGGTCGCCCTGGGCGACCGCGGTCGTCACCTGGGCGATGTTGCGGACCTGGCCGGTGAGGTTGGCTGCCATCGAGTTGACCGACTCGGTGAGGTCGGCCCACGTACCGGAGACGCCGGGGACCGCGGCCTGGCCGCCAAGCTTGCCGTCGGTGCCGACCTCGCGCGCGACGCGCGTGACCTCGGAGGCAAAGGACGACAGCTGGTCGACCATCGCGTTGACCGTCGTGCCGATGCGGGCGAACTCGCCCTTGACCGGCTGGCCGTCGATCTCCATCGCCATCTTCTGGCTCAGGTCGCCCTCGGCCACCGCCACGATCACGCGCGCGACCTCCGTGGTGGGGCGCACCAGGTCGTCGATGAGGCCGTTGACGGTCTGGATGCGCTCGAGGAAGTCGCCCTTGGCGCCATCGGTGCGGGCGCGCTCGGTCATCCGGCCTTCGCGACCGATCTGCCGTGCGACACGGGCCAGCTCGGTCGTCTGGCCCTGGCTGCGCTCGGCCAAGCGGTTGAAAGCGATCTCCAACTCGCCGAGCAGGCCCTTGCGACGGGCCGGGAGCCGGCGGGAGAAGTCGCCGTCGGCGGCAGACTCCAGTGCCTGCAGCAGGCGCCGAAGCGCCGCGGGGTCGAGCTCGCCCTGCTCGTCGTCTCGTCGCTTGCGAGAACGGCCCTCGTCGGTAGCCAAAGTCCCGGCCATCGATCCTCCTTGGGGTGGTCAAAACCGGCGGGCGGATGGGTCCGCTTCCGGACGGCCCTCGGCCGATACCCCATATCGCGGTGAGCCAAACGACGCACGCCCGTCGTCCGGAGACGGACCTTGCCGGACGGCTCTGGCAGCGGTGCGGTCTAGCGGCGCTGGTGAAGCTCTTCGAGCCGCCGCTGGGCGTCCTCGGCGCGCTCGCCGTGGCGAGCAGCGGCGCCGGTGGCCCGCTGGAAGCGACCCTCGAGCTTCTCGGCCTCCTCGGCATGGACCTCGGCCTCACGTGCGTGGCGCTGCGCCTGGTCCGCGTGTTCCTGCGCTGCGGCCCGATGCTCCTGAGCCTCGGCGGCGACCGTGCTCGCGCGCGATGCGATGGCCTCCTGCTCCTGCTGATGGCCCGACAGCTCCCCGGCGATGACCTCGCGCTCGCGCTCGATCCGGGCCCGTTCGGCGGCCCGACGGCGGGAGAGCATCGCCGCGCCGGCGGCGACAACGATCAGGACGGCGATGACGATGAGTACTGCGATCATGCCTCGGTGCTACCCGGGAGGCCGCGTTCTTGCGCCTGGTCAGTCGTCGAGGGTCCTGCCGGCTGGCGACGGCTGGCCGATCTTCTGCACGGGCGATCTGCCGTGCGGCACGGTCATTGGCCGCTCGCCTGGCCCTCGGGCTCGGCCTCCTGCTCGGGGTCGATCTCGACCGGCGCCTCGCTGAGGGTGCGGCGCGCGGGGATGCGAGCCGCAGCGGCATCGAGCCGCTCCCGGACCACCTTGGCGGACGCTCCGACGACGGCACGCTCAGACCCCGACATCTCCGGCCACCTGGCACGGAGCTCGGTGAGGCGATCGGCCGCGCGGTCCAGCGCGTCACGCGCGCTGTCGTGCGCGCCCTCCTCGATGGCGTCCTCAGCGGTGGAGATGTCGTGGCCGGCGTCGGCGGCGAGCTTGAGCAGGTCGTCCATGGGAGAGGCGATGCTACGGGGCGATCTCACACAAATGACGCACGGCGCGTTTCACCTTCCATGAAGCAGTACACGCTCATCGGCGCAGACAACGTGGCCTTCACCACGACGATGCCCGGCACGCTCGGCGGCCATCGGGCCGACCGCATCTACGGAACGCTGGGCTGCCCCGGCGCCGCGCGCGCGATCGGCCGCGGTGGCTACGTGGCCAACCGCGTGTTCTTCGCCGACGAGCCCACCGCGATCGCGGCCGGCTACCGCCCGTGCGCCACCTGCCTGCCCGACGCGTACCGAACCTGGAAGGAGCACCGCGCCATGCCGCTGACCCACACGACCGTCGCGTCCCCGATCGGCGAGCTCGTCCTGCTCGCCGACGGCGACGCCCTCTGCGAGATCCGCTTCGACATCGCCGACATCCCGCCCGACTCGCCGCGCGTCGACGACGGCGTGCTCGGCGAGGCCGCCCGGCAGCTCCGCGAGTACCACGACGGCGTGCGGACCACGTTCGACCTGCCGCTGCGCCCGCGCTTCGGCGGCGCCTTCGAACGCCGGGTCTGGGCGCACGTCGCCGCGATCCCGCACGGCACGACCACGACCTACGGCGAGATCGCCGCCGCCCTCGACGCGCCCGGTTCCGCCCGTGCGGTCGGCGCCGCCAACGGCCGCAATCCGCTGCCGCTGGTGGTTCCGTGCCATCGCGTCATCGGCGCGCGCGGCGCGCTGACCGGCTACGCCGGCGGGCTGGACAGCAAGCGGCGCCTGCTGGAGCACGAGGGCGCGCTGCTGGCGATGACCGGCTGACGGCGGCCGCTGCACGCGTCGAGGGACGATTGAATCTCGTACAGCGAGATTCAATCGTCCCTCGACGCCTGGTGGGGGTCATCGGGGGCGCGTGTGTCTATCCTCGAACGCTCCCCGATGTCGTTCGAGCCGTCCCTCCCTGTCCCCGAGCGCGAGCGCTGGCCGCTGGCCGTCGCGCTCGTCGCGCTGCTCGCCGGCACGGGGCTGCTCGGCGTCGCGCTGTCGGGTGCGTTTCACCACGGCCCCAAACTGCCCGTCCCGCCGGTCGCCCCCGCGGTCGTCGTGGTCACTCCGACGCCCGCGCCGGTCGGGGCGACTCCCGTCGCCGACACCACTGCGCCCGCCCCGGCCGCCGCGCCCGCGCCGAAGCCCACGAAGGCCCAGCGTGCCGAGGACGTGCAGCGCTTCACCTCCAACGAGCTCGCTCACGTCCCGGCTTCGTGGGTCTCCGGGTTCTACAGCATCTACGCCCAGGCCCAGAAGACCTACGGCGTCAACTGGCTGCTGATCGCCTCGGTCCACAAGCAGGAGACCGCGTTCTCCACGCATCCGACGACCTACCACGGGCTGAACTTCGCCCGCTGCTGCGCCGGGCCGATGCAGTTCAACGTGACAAATGGGCCGGTCTCGACCTGGGCGCGCTATCGCAACGCCGGCGCCGCCGCGCAGCGCCCCGCCAAGTACCCGCACGCGACCAAGAAGCACCCGTCGATCTACGACGACTACGACGCGATCATGGCGGCCGCCTCACTGCTGCGCGACTCCGGCGCCGGGCGCAATCTCGACGCCTCGGCCTGGCGCGCGGCCTATGACTACTACGGCCACGACGCGACCGGCGTCTCCTATGCCAACGAGGTCGTCGCGCGCGCCATCGGCTGGGGCCAGAAGTCGTTCTGCATCAACTGCGCAACCGACGCGGGGTTGATCGCCGCAGCCGACGCCGCCTGGGGTGTGCCGGCGCGCAACGCGCTCGACGCCGCAGCAGCAGCGGCCGCCAAGGCCAAGCAGGACAAGGACAAGGCGATCGCCGCCGCCAAGAAGCGCTGAGCGCGGCTCAGCGTGCGACGCCGAAGCGTCGCGAGTCTGCCGTGTGCAGGACCGCGACGGCCCCGCTCAGCCGACGCGCCGGTGCAGCGGCGCGCGCCCGCGTTTGCCCGCGTCGGCCAGCACGTCCATCGCCCGCAGGCAGTAGGCAACCCGCTGGGCCAGCAGCATCCGGCAGCCCAGCGCGCCGGCCAGCTCACGGGTCGTGAACGGCTCGCCGCCCACGCCGAGCACGTCAGGTAACAGCGCCGCCGCATCGACCGGCGACGCCAGCACCTCGCTGCCGAGCACATCGACCAGCCGCCGCTCGCCCGGATCGCGACGCCGCCGGCCCGAGCGCGAGCGCCCCGCCTCCGGCGCCCGGATGTGATCCTCGCGGCAGAGCAGGACCTCGACCGTCAGGTTCGGGTGCGCGAGCAGCGACGGGAACGACACCAGCCGGTCGAAGACGTCCAGCGCGACGCCCCGCAGCGGCGATCGCCGCGACGACAGCACCTCGCCGTGCTCATCGACGCGCACGATCCGGCGCTCGGCCGCAACGGGATGGACGATGCGCATCCGGTGGCCGTCCAGCAGCGCGTCGAGCTTGGGCCCCAGCGGCGAGAAGCCGCCCGTCTGGATCTCGACCAGCTCGCCGTCGGCGCGCACGAGGTCGATGACGTAGCGGCCGAACGGGACCTCGGCGGTGTCGCCCGGCCGCGCGAGCAAGTCCTTCACGGCCGCATGCAACGGCCCTTCGCGCAGGACGCCGATCCCGGACACCGAGGGTCACCTTACCGACGCCGAGCACGTTCTCCGGGAGCCATCCTGCAAGAACCGCGACTTCCCGTTTCTAGGGTGTTCCTAGATGTCGATGCGCCGCCTCCTCTCCCCGCTGATGCTCGCTGCCGCCTTCGCGGCGGCCGCCGTCCCCACCGCCCAGGCCGATTGCCCCGGCTCGTCGGCGCCGGACTGCCCCTACTCCGGCTTGAGCCAGAACGGCTCGCGCGGAGGCGGCGTCTTGCGTTTCCCCCAAGCCGTCGCGGTCGGCCCCGACGGTGCGGTCTACGTCACCGACCAGGGCTCGCACATCGTCCAGCAGTTCGGGCCCGACGGCACCTGGCTGCGCGACATCGGCACCGCGGGGACGCGACCCGGCGAGCTCAGCGCCATGGGCGCCGTCGCCGTCACCGCCGACAACCAGATCGTCGTCGCCGACGGCGGCACCAACCGGATCGTGCGCTTTGACGCGACCGGCAGCCTGATCGACAGCTGGGGCGGCCCCGGCACGGCGCTCGGGAGGTTCCACTTCGGCGCCGGCGGCGGCAACGACGCGGCGGCCGGTGGCGGCCTCGCCGCCTCCGGCGGCTTCCTGTACATCGTCGACACCGGCAACGACCGCGTCGTGCGCTTCAACCCGTCCGGCGGCAACGGGGCCGAGATCGTGCCGCCCGGCACGCTGCAGAACCCGCGCGGCGTCGCGGTCCGCGGCACACGAATGCTCGTCGCCGACGACCAACATCATCGTGTTGCGGCGTTTGACACCGGGGGTCATCTGCTCGCGTCGATCGGCGCCGGCCAGGGCGCCGGACCCGGCCAGCTGAACTTCCCCTACGGCGTCGCGATCGACCCGCAGGGCCGCGTCTTCGTCGCCGACGACCTCAACCAGCGGATCGTGCGCTACAGCACGCCGGCGACCAAGTACCAGTACAAGGCGCGCTGGGGCTCCTACGGCACGGCGCCCGGCCAGCTCGCCTACCCGCGCGGCGCGGCGACCAACACGAGCGGCGAGCTCTACGTCGCCAACACCGGCAACGACCGCATAGACGTCTTCGACGCCAGCGGCACGCTCAAGCGCTCGTTCGGCACCTCGGGCCGCGCGACCGGTCAGTTCGACGGACCGCTCGGCGTCGCTGCCGACAGCACCGGCATCCGCGCCGTGACCGACTCGGTCAACGGTCGGGTCCAGCTGATCAACCCCGATGGCACGATCGCCACCGTCTGGGGCTCGCCGAACCCTGGCCCGACCGTCCTGCCCAACCCGGTCGCCGTCGCCTTCGACGCCGGCGGCAACGGCTTCGTGCTGGACAACCGCCGCAGCACGATCGTCGTGTTCGACCGCGCCACCGCCACGACGACGCGCAGGATCGGGACCGAGGGGTCCGGCCCTGCGCAGCTGCTCTCGCCCCAGGCGCTGGCGATTGACGCCTCCGGCAACATCGCAGTCGCCGACACCGGCAACGGGCGGATCGCGCGCTTCGCGGGCGACGGCAGCTACCTGGGGTCCTTCCCCACCGACAGCGCGCCGCGCGGCATCGCCGTGACACCCGACGGCAGCAAGATCTACGTCGCCGACAGCGCCAACCGCATCACGGTTTATGACGGCGGCGGGACCGAGCTCGACCAGTTTGGTGGCACCGGCTCTAAGCTCGGCAAGCTCAACGCGCCCGCGCAGATCACGCTCGATCCGGGCGGGAACCTGTGGGTCGCCGACCGCGGCAACAACCGCGTCCAGGAGTTCGGGCCGGCCGGCGAGCGCCTGCTGACGATTGGCAGCCGCGGGATCGGCGACGGCCAGTTCATTCACCCGACGGGGGTCAGCGTCGACTGCAACGGCAAGCTGACCGTGACCGACAGCGAGAACAACCGCGTCACGACGCTGACGCTCGCCAACCCGCCTGTCGGGCTGGCGTGCACGCCGCTGCCGGCGCCGGCCGGACCGCCGTTGTTGAAGTTCCCGACGCTGCCCGAGCCGCTGGGCCCGCAGCTGACCGTCAAGATCCTGCGCAAGGCCGGCCTGCTGACGGCGCGCAACCTGCCGGTCCGCGTCGGTTGTGACACCACCTGCTCGCTGACCGCGACGGCGACGCTCGTCCAGCGCGGCAGCGCGAGGCTCGTCGGCAAGGGCAAGAAGCGCAAGGTCGTCAAGCCGGTGTCGATCGACCTCGGCCAGCAGAAGCTGTCGATCCCGGCGGGCACGTCGAAGATCGTGCGGCTGAAGATCTCCAAGACGGCGGCGTCGAAGCTGCGCAAGGCGCTGGCGGGCAAGAAGGGTCTGGACATGACACTGCAGTTGGAGGCCACCGCGGCGGCGGGGCCGCCGACGAGTCAGACGACGCGGATTCTCGCGACGGCGTGAGCAGGACCGCCAGCCGCGTCGTCTCGACGACGCGCATTTTGGCGACGGCGTAGGCGGGCGTCGTTGGCGCGCAGTGAGCGGCGTTGGTCGTGGCGCGCCACATGGTTTGTCGGCACCGGGGGAGTGAAGGTGTGAGGGAGCGCGAGGCGCCAGGGGTCGTCCGCCGGCACCCGGGCGGGCGATTCGGGCTCGAACGGTTCACCGATGGTTGGACGCTCGATCGATCGCGTGCAACCCGCGCATATCGCGGGTTGCACGCGTTTGACCTTCGGGGGGAGACGTGGGGCCTGTCGAGCGCGATCTGATCACGCCGAGCAGGCCCACCCTCCCCGCGAGCGCTGGCGGATGACACGAAGCGCCTCGCATCACCGGTCACGCTCACTCCTCGCTGCCGACAAACCGCGCAGCGGACAACGACCACGAACCGCGCCGCACGCCAACGACCTACGCGCCCCCGAAGATCTCCCCCACAACCCCGTCAAGCACCTCAACTACCCGCTCCACGTCAGCGATCGTCGTCGCCGGCCCCATCAAGGCCATGTTGTGAAATGGCGTCAGCATCACACCGCGGTTCAGCAGCGCCGCATGGACCAGATCATCGAGCAGCGGGTCGATCGCGTCGTGAGCCTCGGCGCCGGTGCGGGCCGGCTGTGGCGTGAAGCCGAACTCGGCTCGAGCCCCTAACGAGACGATGTGGCACGGCGCGCCGTAGCGCGCGAACACCTCGCGCACCCCGGCGACGTAGCGCTCGCAGGTCATCGTCATCGAGCGGTGCGCGTCCTCGGTCAGCACTTGCTCGAGCGTCGCGCGCGCCGCCGCGAGCGAGAGGGCATTGCCCGCGAGCGTCCCGCCGACGCCACCCCAGTCAAGATAATCACCTTCGTCATCGGCGAGCACGCGGTCGCGGAGCTCGGCGCTCAGCCCGTAAGCGCCGATCGGCACGCCCGCCCCGAGCGCCTTGCCGAGCGTCACCGCATCGGGTGACAGACCCCACGCGCGCACGCAGCCGCCGGGGCCCATGCTCATCGTGTGGGTCTCGTCGTAGATCAACAGCGTGCCCGTCTCGGCACACGCCTCCTCCAACCCCTTCAGGAACCCGGGCTCGGGCAGGACCATGCCGACGTTGGTCATCGCCGGCTCGGCGATCACACACGCCACATCCTCGGGCGCGAGCGCGGCGCGCACCGCGTCGAGGTCGTTGAAGGCCACCACCTTGGTCGTCAGCGCCGGGTCGACCGGCGCGCCGACGTTGCCCGCGCGCGCCACGACGCGGCCCTCGGCGTCGAGCGTCGCCACCGTCTCGTCGACGGTCCCGTGGTAGGCGTGCAGGAAGATCATGATCTTGCTGCGGGAGGGTCCTTGCACCTGGCGGCACATGCGCAGGGCGAAGCGATTGGCGTCGGTGGCGCTCAGCGCGAACTGCCAGGCGGGGAGGCCGAAGCGACGGGCAAGCAGCTCGCCGACGGCGATCGCGTCTTCGGAAGGCATCATGGTGGTGACCCCGCCGAGGTCGCTGACCCGCCGGATGATCGCGTCGACGGTCGGCTGCGGCGAGTGGCCGGGCATCGAGCCCGTGTCGCCCAGCGCGACGTCGACGTACTCGTGACCATCAACATCAACAACGCGGCTGCCGCGCGCGCTCTCCAGGAACACCGGGGCGCCGCCGGCCCACTTGGCCATCCACGGCATCGGCACGCCGTGCAGCAGCGAGCGCCGCGCGCGGGCCGCAAGCTCCAGCGAGCGCGGATGGGTCCGGGCGAACTCCGCGCGCTCGCGGGCGAGCAGAGCGGCGAGGCGAGCGCGGTCGAGGTCGGCAGGCATGCACGCGCGAGGCTAACCGCCATCGAGGGACGACTCATGGTCGCCTATGACCCAGAGATCGTCCCTCGACGTCAGACGAGGTGCTCGGCGCGCAGCCACGTCGCGGTGCGCTCCATGCCCTCAGCGAGCGTGATCTGCGGGTCGTAGCCGAGCACCGAGCGGGCGCGGTCGATCGCGTAGGTCCCGCTGCGCGCGAGATAGCGCGCGGCCGCGGCGTTGACCTCGGTCTCCTGACGCGCCGCGCGAGCGCCGACCGCGGCGGCCGCCGCCAGCGCCACCGCGGCGCCCGTCGGCAGCACCGGTAGCCGGCGCCCGAGCAGCCGCGCGTAGTGCCCGAAGAACTCGCGCGTCGTGACCCCCACGCCGTCGGTGAGCGTGAAGACGCCGCCGGCGCCCGCGAGTCCCGACGCTGCGACGATGCCGTCAACCAAGTTGTCGATGTACACGGGGCTGAAGATCCCGCGCCCCAGCGCCGGCAGGAGGAAGCGCCGTCGCGCGAGCTCCTCCACGGGCAGCACCGTCCACGGACGCGAGCGTGGGCCGTAGACGTCACCGGGGCGGACGATCGTGCACGCGGTCTCCCCCGCGGCATGCGCCCGCAGCACGAGCGCCTCGGACGCGATCTTGGTGTCGACATACGGCACGCCGTTGGGTTGCGTCGGATAGGACTCGTCAACGCCGTCGGGGAAGGCGAAGCCGAAGACGGTGACCGAGGAGAGGTGCAGGAAGCGCGCGGCCTCGGCCCGGCGCGCGGCATCAAGCACGTGGCGCGTGCCGAGCGCGTTGGTCCGCCAGACCGCGCCGGGATCGCTCCCCCGCATCGAGACGATCGCGGCGGTGTGGATGATGAGATCACAGCCCGCAGCGTGGTCCTGCCAGTCACCGGCCTGCGAGATGTCTCCGGCGACGATGGCGCGGGCCGGGTCGGCGCGCAGGTCGACGCCGCGCACCTCGGCGCCCAGCGCCGTGAACCGACTCGCCAGCGCCGCGCCGATGAAGCCGCTGGCGCCGGTGATGAAGACGCGGCTCGGGGTCATCGCGCCGCGCCGATGACAGCCATGACGAAGACCCGACGCGACGTCATCGCGCCAGCGCCCGGACGTCGGCGCCGGTGAGCGCGGTGAGGTCGGTTGGAGCGAGCTCGATCTCCAGCCCGCGCCGGCCGGCCGACACGAAGATGGTGTCGTGCTCGTCGGCGCTCTCGTCCAGGAACGTCGGCAGGCGCTTGCGCTGGCCGAGCGGGCTGATGCCGCCCGCGACGTAGCCCGTGACCTTCTCCGCCCGTGCCATGTCGGCCATGGCAGCGCGCTTGCCGACCGCCTTGAGATCAAGCTGACCGGCGGCGGGCACGATCGCCACGGCCAGGTCATCGCCGACCGTCACCACCAGCGTCTTGAAGACGCGGCGAGGATCAAGATCAAGCACTTCTGCCGCCTCGCCCGCGTAGGACTCGGCGCGCGGGTCGTGGTCGTACTCGTGCAAGCTGTAGGTGATGCCCGCGGCCTTGGCGGCGCGGGTGGCGGGGGTCTCGCGGCCGGCCATCGTCGGCCGATGCTATCCGGGGCGCTCAGATCTCCAGCACGTGATGGCCGACGACGTGCACGACCGTCGTCTCGCCCAGTTGCTGCGCCCGCCGCGCCGGCGCCGGGGTGTGGCCGTGGAGATGGAGCCGCGGCTTGGCGCGCAGGATGTACTCGCGCAGGCCGTCGAAGCCTTCGTGCGCGCGGTCGTCGGGCTCCTCGTGGATCCCGCGCGGTGGCGCGTGGCTGATCAGGATCTCGGCGGACGGCAGCCGTCGGGCCAGCCGCGACGCCTGCCGCTGGGTGTACTGCAGCTTCGCGCCGCGCGTGTACTGCACGCAGCCCTCGAAGCCGGTGAAGGTGGTGCCGCCGACGGTCGTTTGCGCGAGGTGCATGTTGGAGGTGTTGGACGCCTCCAGGTAGCGGCCGTCGTCGTGGTTGCCATAGACGCCGAGGACCGGCAGCGCGAAGCGGCCGAGCGGATCGAGCACGTCTGGCGCGAGATCGCCGAGCGTCACGACGACGTCGGGCGCGTGGGAGGCGATCAGCGCCGGGAGCGGCAGCCAGGACTCCTCGTCGGCGAGGATCAGCAGGCGCATTCCCGGCAGGGCTGCCCGCGCGCGCGGGAGACGAAGCGCGTCGTCTCAGCCGGCGCCGGCCGGCAGCGCGGCGTGCAGCAGCAGCTCAAGCTCCGCGCCGACGTCCTTGAGCGGCTGACCGCTGTGCTCCGCGCGGCAGAGGATCACCGCGCCCTCCACAGCGGCGAGGATCGTGGTCGCCAGCCGCCGCGCACGGGCCCGCGACAGACCGGCCTCGCGCAAGCCGGCCGCGAGGGCCTCATGCCAGGCGGCGAACGCCTCGGCGGCTGCGGCACGCAGCGCGGGCTCCTCCGCACTCGCCGCCGTCGTCACCGCGACCAGCGGGCAGCCGGCTTCGTAGTCAGAGGCCTCAAGCCCGTGGCCCCACAAGCGGATGAAGCTGCGCAGGGCCGCGACGGGATCACCGTCAGCCGACCCCGCGGCGATCATCTGGCTTCCGACCACGCCCGCGGCCCGGACCGCCTCCTCGACGAGCTGGTTCTTGCCGTCGGGGAAGTGATGGTAGATGGACCCCCGCGGCGCGCCGCTGTGGGCGAGCACCTCGCGAAAGCTCGTGCCGGCGAGGCCACGCTCGCGCAGCAGCGTCCCGGCGCTCTGGATCATCCGCTCGCGTGCTGCCGCCATATGACGACAATCATAGCCTCGCCCTTGACTATGACGAGCTTCATAGTACGGTCCATCGCCATGGTCGATCTGCGACGCACGTTCATCATGGTCAACAAGCGGGCGCTCGATCGCGGCCGCGCGGGCGCCGCCACCGACATCCTCGGCCAAGAGGTCGTCCACGGCGACTTCAGCCCGCTCGACGCCCACGCCCACTGCCTGCTGGTCACCTACAAGCGCGACGGATCGCCGATCGCGGCGCCGGTCTGGTTCGCGCGCGACGCCGACGGGCAGCGCCTTTACGTCTGGACCGAGCACCAGGCCTACAAGGCCAAGCGGTTGCGGCGCGACCCGCGAGCGCTGCTCGCGCCGTGCACGCCGCGCGGCGTCCCGCTCGGCCCGCCGATCGCGGCGCGTGGCCGCGTGCTCGACGACGAGGCCGACCGCGCCCACGCGGCAGCGACGATCCGGGGCGCCTGGGGTCCGTTTCGCCGGCTCTTCGAGCGGGCCTCACGACCGGTGACGCCGGTCGTGTACCTGGAGCTCGTGCCGGATTAGCATCGTGCGATGACGTTCATCGACACCGTGCCCGACGACGACGCGCCCGAGGCCGTCCGGGCGCTGTACGACACCGACCGCACCGCCGCGGGCGCCATTCCGAACTACACACGCGCCTTCTCCCACCGCCCCGAGGTCTACGCCGCCTGGCGGCAGCTCAACGGCTCGATCAAGTCCGGGATGGACCCGCGCCGCTACGAACTGGCGACGCTCGCCGCGGCCCGGCGCCTGCGCTCCAGCTACTGCGCGCTCGCGCACGGCTCCGTGCTGCTCGACGGCATGGTAGATGCCGAGCAACTGACCTCGATCGTGCAAGACCATCATGCTGCGGGCCTCGACGCGGTCGACGTCGCCGTGATGGACCTCGCCGACAAGGTCGCCGCCGACGCGACGTCGGTCACCCAGGCCGACATCGACGGTCTTCGCGCGCTCGGCCTCTCCGACACCGACGTCTTCGACGTCATCGCCGCGGCGTCGGCCCGCTGCTTCTTCAGCAAGGCGCTCGACGCCCTCGGCACACAGCCCGATGCGCGCTTCGCCGGCCTCGAGCCGGCGGCCCTGCGCGAGGAACTGACCGTCGGTCGACCGATCATGCAGACATGATCGCCGTCCGGCGCGCGACGGGCGAAGACGCTCCCGCGGTCGGGCAGTTGCTGCACGACTTCAACCGCGAGTACGACGAGCCGGCCCCGGCGCCGGCGGAGATCGCCGAGCGGATCGCAGAGGTGATGGAAGGCGGCGACGAGACGATCGTCCTGCTGACCGACGGGCACGACGGCCCGGACGGCCTCGCCGTGCTGCGGCTGCGTCCGAACCTCTGGAGCCGCGCGCTGGAGTGCTACCTGGCCGAGTTGTACGTCATCCCGGCACTGCGGCGCCAGGGGCGTGGGCTGGCGCTGATGGAGGCGGCGATGGCCGCGGCGCGCTCCGCCGGCGCCGACCGCATGGACTTGGGCACCGGCGAGGACGACACCGGAGCGCGGGCGCTCTATGAGCGCCTCGGCTTCACCAACCGCGAGGGCGGCGGCGAGGCGCTCAGCATGTACTACGAGCGCGAGCTCTAGCGACGCACGCGGGCGCCCTTGGCGGCGACCGCTGACGTATTGCCCGCCGCGTCGCGCACGGTCACCTCGACGCGCATGGCCACTCGTTGCACCCCGCAGCGCACAGGTCTAGGGTCCGCCTCATGACCGGACGCTTTGAAGGGACCACCGTCGTCGCTCGTCCGATCGAGGAGGTCTTCGCCTTTCTCGCCAACGGTGAAAACGATGTGAAGTTCAGCCCGCGCGTGCAGGAGATCCGCAAGACCACCGACGGTCCGATCGGCGTCGGGACGCGCTTTGCGAGCACGGTCAAGGACGCAGGCATGACGACCAAGCGCGAGTTCGAGCTGACCGAGTTCGTCGTCCCGACGCGGATCCGCTGGGCCGAGCGCTCCAAGAACGCGGTGACCGCGACGGTCGGCGGCTATGACCTCGCGCCCGATGGCGACGGCACGCGTGTGACGATCTTCAACGAGCTCGAGGGCCACGGGTTCGGCAAGCTCGTCGTCGGCTTCGCCCTGCGCTCGGCGCGCAAGAGCGCCGATGAGTTCGCGGCGTCGATCAAGCGTGCGGTCGAGGCGAGCTGAGCCTCGGACTTCCGCCGTGCGCGTGCGATGAGTTGCGGCGCCGGCACCGGTCCCAGGTGACATGAGCATCGCGACCACCCGCATCAACCAGATCAACCTGGTGATGATCCCGTCGACCGACCAGGACCGCTCGATCGCCTTCTACGAGTCCCTCGGCTTCGAGAAGCGGGCCGACGCGCCGTTCGGTGACGGCCACCGCTGGGTCGAGCTCTACCCGCCGAATGGTCCCAACCGGAATCGCCCTCGCCCCCGCGACACCGAGCATCGCCGGCGTGCAGACCGGGATCATCGTCTCGACCGACGACATCGACGCGACCCACGCCGAGCTGCGGGCGGGCGGCATCGACGTCGATGCCGCCGTCGCCCGTGAAGGCGCACCGAGATCGATCACGCTCGGCGCCGCCGAGGTCGTCGGACCGACGCCCCCGATGTTCTACCTGCGCGACCCGGACGGCAACGCGCTGCTAGTGGTCGGGCCTACCGGGCCTTCGGCCACGTCCTGAAGAGGCGATCCAGCGCTTGGGCGGCGAGGCGGTCGTGGGTGATGTCGGCCAGCGTCTCGGGTGAGATCGGTCCGTTGTTCTCGGGCAGGCGGTCAGCGTTGCTCATCGCCAGGTCGTAACGGCGGTGGCGCAGCTGCTCGACGAGGTCATCGGTCAGCGGGACCTCGAACGTCTCGGTGTCGGGGTCGACGTTGTTGGGGTCCCAGCCGACGGCGGTGATGAGTGCTGTTGCGGCGCAGAAGCGCATGGCGAGCACGTATTGGGCTTCGGGCCCGTAGAGGAGGAAGTCCTCGAACAACTCGTGGCCGAGGTCCATCACCTTCTTGGCCTCCAGCCGAAGGACATCGGCGGTCTCGCGATCGACGGTTATCACGCGGGCGTGGGTACGCTGCGGGGTACTCATGGGAGTAACAGCTCCTTTGGGTCACGCCCCCGGGCCGCTGCAACGGTCGCGGGGGTCTTGAATTGGTTGGAGGCGGAGCCTAGCGGGCGGGTCGGATGGAACTGGTGGATTACCCAGAGTCGTTGCAGTCGTTGCACTCTTGTTGCTGAGCGCTGAACAGGCCTCAAGGGGTGCATGACTCCAGCGTCTCCTTCATGTCCGCGAGGCCCATGCGCATCGCCTCGGCCGTCGGTGGCGCCGCCGCGTCGGGGAGGAGGTCTGCAATCCAAACGAAGCGCGTCTGACCGTCCGGCGCGGTGAGGATCTGCGCCGAGCCATTGTGATGGGTGTACGGGCCGCCGACGACCGACCACACCAGGCGCCGGGTCTCAGCGTCACTGGTGATCAAGACCTCGCGCAGCTCGACGCCCGAGGCGAACGTCACGATGCGGTCGGCGCCGTCGAGCCGCGTGTCGACGACGAAGCCGCGCGCCAAGCGCTCGTGCAGCGCGCCCCAGTCGGCGAGCGCGCTCCAGGCCGCGGCGGGCTCGACGTCGATCAGCACTTCCTCGTGGATGGTGGCCATGGCCGCACCATCGCGCCCCGTCGGCCCGCGCGCTTGAACAGATGTGCGCACTTGCGATCATGGGCGCGTGCTGGACCTCCGCACCCTGGCTGAGCACGACGGGCTCTCCGTCACCGATGTCGTCTGCCGCCACCGCGCCGGGCGCGGAGCCGACGAGCCGGTGGACGTACTCGGCATCGTCTTCGTTCGCCGTGGGCGCTACGTGCGCTCGGCAGACGGCCGCGAGACGCTGCTGGACCCGACGCTGGCCTACGCCATGACGCCGGGCCAAGAGCAGCGCTGCGACCACCTCGACGATGCCGGAGACGCGTGCACCATGCTGGGGATGACCGCTTCGGCCGCCGCCGAACTCTGGGGCGACAGCGAGCTGCCGGTCGTCGCCTGGCCCACGCACGGGACCGTCGACGTCCGCCATCGCCTGCTGCTGGCCGCCGCAGGGCGCGGCGACGAAACCGATGAGGCGACCGTCGCGCTCGCGGCCGGCGCGTTCGAGCAGGTCGACCGGGCGCGCGTCGCGTCGGGGCGGCCCGCGACGGAACGTGCGCGCCGCGCCATCGCCGACGGCGCACGCATCCTGCTTGCCGACGAGCCGCGCAGCTCGCTCGTGCAGCTCGCCCGGACCCTCTCGGTCTCGCCCCATCACCTCTCACGAGTCTTCAGCGAGCAGACCGGCAGCACCATCTCGACCCACCGCCGCCGCATCCGCGTCCGCGCCGTCCTCGATCGCCTCGAACACGGCGAGCAGGATCTCGCCCGCCTGGCCGCCGACGTCGGCTTCGCCGACCACGGCCACCTCACCCGCACCGTCCGCCGCGAGACCGGCGCGACGCCGTCGCGCCTGCGCGAGCTGCTGACGTATCCGCGCGGATTGATGATGCCAGCCTCCGCAGGCGAGCCATAAGTCACAATCGGTCATGGGTCGGATTCACAATCTATCTAGTCCTAGATTCACAATCCGTCCACCGTCCCCGCTACCCTTTTCAGCATGGCTTCGGGACTATTCACCCGGCATCTCCGTCCGCACCTCCTAGAGGCGCTGACCGAGAGCCGAGCGGTCGCACTGTTGGGCGCGCGCCAGGTCGGCAAGAGCACACTCGTCGCCGACCTGGCCACCAGCGACCACCCGGCGCGCTTCATCAGTCTCGACGACGAAGCCACCGCAAACGCTGCCCGAGCCGACCCGACCGGCTTTATCGCCGAGATCTCAGGGCCAGTAGTGATCGACGAGATCCAGCGCGCCCCCGGGCTCCTACTGGCGATCAAACAGCGCCTGGATAGCGACCAGTCCCGCGGGCAGTTCCTGCTCACAGGATCGGCGAACGTCCTCACCCTCCCGACCGTCTCGGACGCGCTCCCGGGACGCGTCGAATACCTCAATCTCTGGCCGCTCTCCCAAGGCGAACTGCACGATCATCACGAGACATTTATTGATGAGCTATTTGGTGGCCACTTCCCACAAGTTTCTGGCGCTCCGGTCGGCCGCAGCGCCCTCGCCTCGATGCTGACCACCGGCGGCTACCCCGAGCTTCAGGGACGCAGTGCACGCGGCCGATCACGTTTCTTCGTAAGCTATGTCGCGTCGATCATCGGCCGCGACCTCGACGACATCGCCAACGTCCGCAACGTCGAGAACGTCGAGCGCCTGCTCTTCATGATCGCCGCCCGATCAGGCGGCCTAGCGAGCTTTCACGGCATGGCCACCGATCTCGGCATCGACACCAACACGGTCCGTGCCCACACCAAGATCCTGGAAGACCTCTTTCTCATCCGCCGATTGCGACCCTGGCATGCCAACCTCGGCAGCCGCCAGATCAAGAGTCCCAAGCTCTACATCGTCGACAGCGGACTGCTGACATACCTCATCGGCGCCAACGAACGACGCATCACCGACGACGGCGACATCACCGGGCCCCTACTGGAGAGCTTTACCGCGATGGAACTGCTGCGCCAAGCGGACTGGGCCCAGGAGCCGGTTCAGCTCTTTCACTACCGCGACCAGCAGCAACGCGAAGTCGACGTCATCCTCGAACGCCACAGCGGCGAAATCGTCGGTATCGAGGTCAAAGCCAGCGCGACCCCCGCTGCTCGCGACTTTGCCGGCCTACGCCACCTCCGCGACAAACTCGGCACACGATTCAAAGCTGGCGTCGTCCTCCACACAGGAGCCGACACCCTTCCGTTCGGCGATCGCCTCGCGGCCGTGCCGATCAGCGGCCTGTGGAGCTGAGCGCTACCCCTCCGACTGCTCCGTTGAGGTCCTCCCATCGGATCGCTCGCGTAGGAGCCGCGCAGGCGCGAGAGGAAGCACAACCGAAACCGCCTACACGCGAGATACGATCGACGTGCGATGCCCTTGACGCAAGACATCCCAACGGACCTCCCCGCCGACGACCCTCGCATCAAGCGGCCCGTGTTCACGCTACGCGAGGCCGCCGGCTATCTCGGCCTGCCGAACTCCACGCTTCACAGCTGGGCTCGGCCCGCCCACGCCGACCCCATCGTCACCTGCTTCCCTGCGCGTGGCCGCGAGGCGACCGTGCCGTTCATCGGCTTCGCCGAGGCCTACATCCTCTCTGTGTTCCGTCGTGCAGGTGTCCCCCTGCAGCGCATCCGCCCCGCTGTGGCCGCGCTGTCCAAGGAGATCGGGATCGCCCATGCCCTCGCCTCCGAACGCCTCTACACCGATGGCGCCGAAGTCCTTTACGACTACGCCACCGAGCACGACGAAGAGCAACTCAGCGGCCTAACCGTCGTCCGTACCGGACAGCGCGAGTTTGCCGAGGTCGTCAAGGACTATTTGAAGCGCGTCACCTACGGCACTGACGGCTGGGCCTCCCAGGTGCGCCTTCCCGCCTACGAGCACGCCGACGTGATCGTCGACCCAAGCCGCGCCTTCGGCATGCCACTTGTCGTCCACGGCGGCGCACGCGTCGAAGACCTCGTCGACCGCTTCAAAGCTGGCGACTCCCTCGCCGACATCGCCGACGACTTCGGCGTCCCCCAACCCGAAGTCGAAGACGTCGTCCGCGTCGCCACCCGAACCGCCGCCTAACAAACACAGAACGCGCCCGACCGTCACCCACGATGGCCGAGACGCCGCCAGAGTTCTTCATCGACCGAAGCCTTGGCCGCAAGCACCTCGCCAACGCCCTGACCGAACAGGGCCTGATCGTCCACACGATGGCCTCGGTCTACGGCGAGAACGTCGCCCAACGCCTCGCCGACGAGCAATGGCTCACCGACGCTGGCGCAAAAGGCTGGATCGTCCTCATGAAGGACGACGCGATCCGCCGCCGCCCTGCCGAACGCGACGCCCTCGCCGACGCCGCTGTCCGCGCCTTCTGCCTCACCAACGCCAACCTCCGCGCCAACGAGCAATCTGAACGATTCGTCGGAAACCTCGATCGCATCCTCCGACGGGCTCAGACGCCCGGCCCCTACATCTACGGCGTCTACGACGGCTACATCAAACGACTGTGGCCTTCGGCCTAAGTCCGCTACCGCAACGAGTCGAGCCGCGATCACCCGCCAGGGGTGATCGACGGACCGGGCCTCGTCGAGCGATGAGTTTCCGGGCACCCCATCGTCTTAAGGACGAACGTAGACCACGAAGGGAGACGTCGTGTCCGCAACCGTGCTGTACATGTCCATGTCGCTCGACGGATTCATCGCCGGGCCGAACGACGGACCGGGCAACGGGCTCGGCGATAACGGGCATTGCCTGCACGAGTGGCTCCCGCCGGTGGTCAAGACCAATCGCAGGGCGCTCGCGCGTGGCGAGGCCGGCGTCAACGGCCAGATCGTCGATGAGTTCCTGGACACCGGGGCGGTCGTCGCGGGTCGCGGGACCTTCGAGCCGGCCGGCGGCTGGGGCGGCGACCACCACGACGGCGTGCCGATCTTCATCCTGAGCCGCCGCGATCCCGAGAGCGAGCCGGGGCAGTGGCCGTTAGTCACCTACATCAACGACGTCGAGATCGCGATGTCAGCGGCCAAGCGGGCCGCGGGCGACAAGAACGTGCTGGTCCACGGCGCCGGAACCGCGCAGCTCGCGCTCGCCGCCGGCGTCCTCGACGAGTTCGAGATCCATCTCATCCCGGTGCTGCTCGGCCAAGGGCGTCGGCTCTTCGACACCCTCGGCCCCGAGCACATCGAGCTCGAGCGCACGCGGGTCCTCGAGGGTGAGCACGGCGTCACCCACCTGCACTACCGCGTCCAGCGCTAAAGCGCAGCGGACGAGGACGTCCGAGCCGGCCGACGCGGCGGCCGACCCGGACGCCGAGCATCACCGCAGGTCGAACCGATCCAGGTTCATGACCTTGGTCCACGCGGCGACGAAGTCGGCCACGAACTTCTCCCGCGCGTCATCGCTCGCGTAGACCTCGGCGAGGGCGCGCAGCTCGGAGTTCGAGCCGAAGACGAGGTCGGCGCGGGTGCCGGTCCACGTCACCTCGCCCGTCGCGGCTTCGGTCGCCTCGAACGTGTCGCCGGATGCCGGCTTCCACGCCGTGCCGAGGTCGAGCAGGTTGACGAAGAAGTCGTTGGTCAACGACCCCGGGTTCGATGTGAGGACGCCGTGTGACGATCCGCCGGCGTTCGCACCCAGGACGCGCAGGCCGCCGACCAGGACGGTCAGCTCGGGCGCGCTGAGCGTCAGCAGGTTCGCGCGGTCGAGCAGCAGGTACTCGGCCGGCAGGTGGTGATCGCCCCGAATGTAGTTGCGAAAGCCGTCCGCGGACGGCTCGAGCGCGTCGAAGGACTCCACGTCGGTCTGGTCCTGCGACGCGTCGGCGCGGCCCGGCGTGAACGGGACCGTGACGACGTGGCCCGCGCTCTCCGCCGCCCGCTCGACGGCCGCCGAGCCGGCCAAGACGATCAGGTCGGCGAGCGAGACCTGCTTGCCGCCGGACTGACCGTTGTTGAAGGCCTGCTGGATCCCTACGAGGGTGCTCAGCACGGTCGCGAGCTGCTCGGGGTCGTTGACCTCCCACCCGCTCTGCGGCGCCAGGCGGATGCGCGCGCCGTTGGCGCCGCCGCGCTTGTCGCTGCCGCGGAAGGTCGAGGCCGACGCCCACGCGGTGGAGACCAGCTGGGCGACCGACAGGCCCGAGTCGAGGACCTGCGCCTTCAGCGACGCGACGCCCTCGGCGTCGATCAGCTCGTGGGTGACCTCGGGCAGCGGGTCCTGCCAGAGGAGCGTCTCGTCCGGGACCTCGGGGCCGAGGTACCGCGCGAGCGGCCCCATGTCGCGATGCGTCAGCTTGAACCAGGCGCGCGCGAAGGCGTCGGCCAGCTCCTCCGGGTGCTCGTGGAAGCGCCGCGAGATCGGCTCGTAGATCGGGTCGAGCCGGAGCGCGAGGTCGGTGGTGAGCATCGTCGGCGGGCGGGCCTCCGAGGACTCCGTCGGCCCGGGGATGGTCCCCACGCCCGCACCGTCCTTGGCGACCCACTGGTGGGCGCCGGCCGGGCTCTTAGTCAGCTCCCACTCGTAGTTGAACAAGTTGTCGAAGAACCCGCCGCCCCACCGCGTCGGCGTGGACGTCCAGGTGACCTCGATGCCACTGGTGATGGCGTCCGCGCCGTGGCCGGTCCCGTAGGAGCTGCTCCAGCCGAGGCCCTGCTGCTCGAGCGACGCGCCCTCGGGCTCGGGGCCGACGTACTGGTCGGGGTCGGCCGCGCCGTGGGTCTTGCCGAACGTGTGGCCGCCGGCGATCAGCGCGACGGTCTCCTCGTCGTTCATCGCCATGCGGCGGAACGTCTCGCGGATGTCCTTGGCCGAGGCGAGCGGGTCCGGGTTGGCGTTCGGGCCCTCCGGGTTGACGTAGATGAGGCCCATCTGGACGGCGCCCAGCGGCTCCTCCAGCTTGCGGTCGCCGGTGTAGCGCTCGTCGCCGAGCCAGGTCGTTTCGGGGCCCCAGTAGACGTCCTCGTCGGGCTCCCAGACGTCCTCGCGGCCGCCGGCGAAGCCGAAGGTCTGCAAGCCCATCGACTCCAGCGCGACGTTGCCGGTGAGGACGATCAGGTCGGCCCAGGAAAGGCTCTGGCCGTACTTCTGCTTGACCGGCCACAGGAGCCGGCGGGCCTTGTCGAGGTTCGCGTTGTCAGGCCAACTGTTGAGCGGCGCGAAGCGCTGCTGGCCGGCGCCGGCGCCGCCGCGGCCATCGCTGATGCGGTAGGTGCCGGCGCTGTGCCAGGCCATCCGGATCATGAACGGGCCGTAGTGGCCGTAGTCGGCGGGCCACCAGTCCTGCGAGGTCGTCAGCAGCTCGGCGATGTCCTGCTTGACCGCGTCGAGGTCGAGGGACGTGAAGGCCTCGGCGTAGTTGAAGTCCTCGCCGAGCGGGTTGGCCACGGCGGGGTTCTTGGCGAGGATCTTCAAGTTGAGGCGGTCGGGCCACCAGCCGCGGTTGCCGCCGCCCTGGGTCGGGTGCGCGGCGCGCTCGTGCGCGACAGGACAGCCCTCGGTGGGCTCCTCGTTCATCTCGCGGACAACGGCATCAGGATGCTCAGACACGGGGACTCTCTCTTGGATCAGGGGTTGTACTAGGGGAACTTGCGGCGGCCGCCGAGCACGCGGGGCACAGGCCGTGGAAGACGACCTCGGCCTCGTCGATGGCGTAGCCCGTGTGGTCGGCGGCGGTCAGGCACGGCGCGGCGCCCACGACGCAGTCGACGTCCTCGATGGCACCGCACGACCGGCACACGACGTGATGGTGGTTGTCGCCGACCCGCGACTCGTAGCGCGCCACGGAGCCGGGCGGGTGGATGCGCCGCACCAGGCCCGCGTCGGTCAGCGCGCCCAGCACGTCGTAGACGGCCTGCTGGGAGACCTCACCGAGACGCTCGCGCACGGCGTCGAGGATCGAGCCCGTGTCGGCGTGCGGCTGGTCGTACACCGCAGCCAGCACGGCGACCCGAGGGCGCGTGACGCGCAGGGATGCCCCGCGCAAGAGATGCTCGTAGTCGTGGGTCGCCGGCACTGGAGCAGTGTGCCACAAATTCTGGAAGCGTTCCAGATTGAGCGCCTGACGAAGGACGCTCTGGCAGCAATCCGTTGACAATCGAGGTGTGGTTGCCGCCTTGGCTCTGGCTTCAGGAATAAGTGGGTGTATAAACATTCGCGAACCGTGAAAGATCCTCGCCTTACACGGTTACTGACAAGACAAGACGGCGAGGGTGATGCACCCGGTACCTGTGTGTGAGGTGCTGGTAACTGTTCTGACCTCGGCGTTCGCCGGGGCAGTTTCCATACCATGATGCCCGCATCGGGGGATGCGGGCGAGGAGGAAGTAATCACATGTCTCTCCGGAAGATCTTGCTGCTCGCGGCAGTGTCCGCGATCGCAGCGATGGCACTCGGGGCCGGCTCGGCCTCGGCCTCGGTATTCTGCTTTAACACCACGAGCCCATGCACGGCGCCCAATACTGTGCCTGCTGGTCATGTGCTCACTGGAGCCAGTGTTGGAACGCCAACGCTGACGGGCACGTTGGCGGTGACTTGTGCCTCGTCGGCGACGAAGGAGGTCGTCACTAGCATGACCACTGTGCACATCCAGAGCCTCACGTTCTCGACCTGTCACATCACCGGTAGCTCGAGCACCTGCACCGTGGCCGCCAGCGCCAAGACGGGCCACTCGGTCTTCGCGACGACGACGGTCGACGGCGTGAGCGCGACGGTCACCTGTCTCGGGATCCCGTGCACGTTCACGGGCGCCGGCGCTGGCCAGAGCGTGACGGGCAGCAACATCGCTGGCACTAACAGGATCGCGTTCACGAACGTCGCCCTCAACGCCTCGGGTGGCCTCTTCTGTGGCACGTCCGGCCAGGAGACGGTGACGTACGCCTTCACCGACGACAACACTGGCGGCGCGCCGGTGTTCATCACCTCCTCTTAGCCAGCTGGCCCAGAGCGAGGCATGACCTCGAGCGGCCGCCGCCGAGCGGCGGCCGCTCGAGCGTTTCGAGAAGAAGCGCCGGCCCGTCTACTGGTTGACAATCACAGATGTTTCTAAATATGGTGGCGCTCGCTATTGGCGAGGATGAGGAGTTGGTGGGTCACGCGCTCCGACATCGTGGTGGCACCCCGAATCGACTGGAGCTGCGCAAATGCGGAACATCTGGAGGAGCGTGACGGTGACCGCTGCGCTTCTGTGCGCCGTCGCGTTCGCGGGTCAGGCCGCGGCCGCGTTACCCGACGGGCGCGCCTACGAGAAAGTCTCCCCTGCCGACAAGAGCGACCAGGGCGTCTCCTACGACCACTCGGCCAGCTCGTCATCGGGCAACACCATCGCGTTTGCGGCGCTCAGCGCTTTCGGCGACTCGCAGGTCGGGTCGATGGCCAATCAGTACGTGGCGACGCGCGAGCCAGATGGCTGGAACGTGCGCTCGGTCTTCCTGCCGCAGGGGCCGATCCGCGAGCAGGTCCCCCCGCCCTCCACGCAGAGAATCTCAGGCGACGCGGCGAAGTTCGTCGTCTCGGGCAGCGTCGCGGGCCTTCCGGGCATCCCGCCCGGCGTCGTCAACCTGTATGCCCGCAACGGCATCGACGGTTCGGCGCGCCTCATCACGACGGCGGGCCCGCCGCCCCCCGCGCCGACCTACACACCGTTCTTCGGCGCGGCCTCGACAGACTTCAACCACGTGGCCTTCACGGGTGCTGCGGCGCTGCTGCCCGGCGCGCCCGCCGACCATCGCAACGTCTACCAGTGGGATGACGGACAGCTGCAGCTGGCGAGCATCCTCCCCAACGGCCAGCCTGCGCCCGACGGCGCCGTCGTCGCACCCGACGCCAGCGAGCCGAGCCGGCGCGCGATGTCGGCCAATGGCTCACGGCTCTTCTTCACCGCCGGGCCGCTGGTCGACGCCGGCACCTTCCCGAGCCCCCTCTACCTGCGCGAGCACGGGACGACCACGCAGATCAACGCATCCCAGCGCACTCCTGCGGTGCCCGGCGACGACACCGCCACGTTCTGGACGGCGAGCACCGACGGATCGCAAGCCTTCTTCACGGCCGGTGACCAGCTCACCGACGACTCCACGGCCGGCAACGGGAACCAGGATCTCTACCGCTATGACGCTGGCAGCGGCGCCCTGACCGACCTCACGCCCACGGCAGGCGGCGCCCAGGTTCAGGGTGTTCTCGGAGACGCGAGCGAGGACGGCTCCTATCTGTACTTCGTGGCGCTCGCACAGCTGGACGGGACGCTCGGCATGCCCGGGACCGCCAACCTCTATCTGTGGCACGAGGGTGACCCCATCCGCTTCATCGCGACGTTGGACGCGCTCGGCGATGGCATCCAGTGGGCAACGCAGACCCTGCACCAGGCATCAAGGGCCGTGACGCCCGACGGCCGGCATCTCGTCTTCACGTCGGACTTGTCCTTGACGAGCTATGACAGCGCGAGCTTTACCGAGGTGTACACCTACGACGCCGTCGAGCATCGGCTCGCCTGCGTCTCCTGCGATCCCGGCGGCGGTCCGGCCACCGGCTCCGCCGAGGTGGCGGCGGGCGACAGCTTCGCGAACATGGCGCAGTCCCGGCGGACGATCACCGACGACGGCGCTCGCGTGTTCTTCGACAGCCCGGACGCGCTCGTCAACGGTGACACGAACGGAACGCAGGACGTGTACGAGTGGGAGGACAACGAGGTGCATCTGATCTCGGACGGGACCAGCAACGAGGTCGCCACCTTCGCGGACGCGAGCGCCGACGGACACGACGTGTTCTTCACCACCCGCGCGCGGCTCACGCCCGATGACACGGACGCGCTCGGCGATCTCTACGACGCCCGCGTCGGCGGCGGCCTTCCGCAGCCGGCGGCGCCGCACCCATGTTCGGATGACACGTGCCAGGGATCGATGTCCCTGCCACCGCCGGCGCCGGTCGTCGCATCGATCGCCTTCTCCGGACGTGGCAATGGGCCGGCGGTCCAGCGGCCGGCCGCCGCCAGCGTCAAGATCGGCAAAGTCGCCGCGGTCCGCGGCACGAAGGCGTCACTCAGGATCACGGTCAACGTCACCGGCAGGCTCGCGTGGTCGGGTCGCGGCCTCGTCAGCGGGAGCCGGAAGCTGACCAGAGCGACGACGAGCAGGCTCACCTTCTCGCTTTCCCGATCGGCCGCCAAGACGCTAGCGGCCAAGCGACGCTACAAGACGTCGCTGCGGCTGACGTTCACGCCGACGTCTGGCAGGGCCGCGACGGCGACCGTGTCCTTGACATTCAGATCCAGCACGACGGCGCGGAGGGGCAAGTGATGCGGCGGCTCGCGGTACTCGCCGGCGCCTGCTCGATGGCCCTCGCACTCGCGGGCCCGGCGCAGGCCGACTTCGGCATCAGCTCCTTCCACAGCGAGATCATCAACAAGGACGGCAGCGCGTCGACCCAGGCCGGTGGCCACCCGTACCAGGTGACGACCACGATCGACTTCAACACGATCACCGACGTCAACGGCGCAATCGCCCCGGACGATCAGGTCCGCGACACGCGGGTGGATCTCCCGGTGGGGCTGACCGGCAATCCGTCCAGCGCCTCGAAGTGCACCGAGACACAGCTCGAGACCCGCAGTTGCCCGGCCGACAGCCAGGTCGGCGTGGCGGCGATCACCATCAGCGGAGGGTTGTACCTCGGCGTGCCCGTCTTCAACATGGTGCCCGCGTCCGGTCAGCCGGGGCAGTTCGCGTTCAACGTCGTCAACGAGACCGTGCACCTCGACGCGATGGTCCGCAGCGACGACGACTACGGGATCTCCATCAACCTCTCGAAGATCCCCGAGCCGCTGCCGATCGTCTCGACGACGCTGGTCTTCTGGGGCGTGCCCGCCGATCCGTCACATGACGCGCAGCGTGGTTCGGGGATGATCTGCATCGCCGACATCAACGATCCGGCCAACTGCTTCGGCGGCGGCAGCACCTCGACCCTTCCGCCGACCCCCTTCCTCACCAATCCGACCAGCTGCTCCGGCGGCCCGTTCGCCGTCAAGCTGAGCGCGGACTCGTGGACCCATCCCGGCGTCCCCGTGAAGGCGAGCTTCGCCTTTCGCGACAGCTCGTCGAACCCGCTGACCATGAAGGGATGCGATCGGGTTCCGTTCGCGCCCACCGTCACCGCGACGGCCGACGGCCGTCGCGCGGGCGCACCGAGCGGGCTCAGCGTGAACGTGCACGTGCCGCAAAGCAACGGCGCGGCCGGCATCGCCACGTCGGCGATGCGCAAGGCGGTCGTCGAGCTCCCGCCGGGGATGGCGGTCTCGCCGTCTTCTGCCGACGGCCTGGGCGCTTGCACCCCAGAGCAGATCGGGTTGCACTCGACCGCTCCGCCGGCCTGCCCGGACAGCTCGAAGCTCGGCACGGTCGAGGTCGACACACCGCTCCTCGACGAGCCGCTGAAGGGCGCGGTGTACCTGACGGCGCCGACCGACCGTCAACTCCTTGCCCTTTACCTGACCGCGTCGGGTTCCGGTGTGCAGATCAAGCTGGCGGGCACGATCGACGCCGACCCGACGACGGGGCGGCTGACGGCGACGTTCGACGACAACCCGCAGCTGCCGTTCTCCGATCTCACGGTCACGTTCAAGACCGGACCGCGCGCGGCGTTACGCGCGCCGAAAGCCTGCGGCGCGTACACGACGCGCGCGCTGCTGACCCCGTGGTCGTCGGTCGACGGCACCCCCGTCGCGTCCGACAGCCCGATGCCGATCGACCAGGACTGCGATCGGGCCGGCAAGTTCGAGCCTGCGCTGAACGCCGGGCTTGTGGACCCGACCGCGGGCGGCTCGTCGACGTTCGTGTTCGACGTCACGCGACCCGACGGCCAACAGGACATCAGCTCGATCGACAGCACGTTGCCGCTCGGCCTGCTGGCCCGCCTGCGCGGCGTCCCGCGGTGTCCGGAGGCGCAGGCCGCCACGGGGACGTGCGGGGCCGAGTCGCGGATCGGCAGCACGACGGTCGGCGCAGGCGCCGGCCCCGCGCCGATCTTCCTGCCGCAGGCCGGCAAGGCACCCACCGCCGTCTACCTGGCCGGCCCCTACAAGGACGCGCCGTTCTCCCTCAGCGTCGTCGTGCCGGCACAGGCCGGCCCCTACGACCTGGGCACGGTCGTGGTGCGCGCCGGCATCTACGTCGACCCGGTCACGGCCAGGGCGAGCGTCAGGTCCGATCCTCTGCCCACGATCCTGCGGGGGATCCCGCTCGACGTCCGCGAGGTCCGGGTGACCATCGACCGGCCGGGGTTCATCATCAATCCGACGAACTGCTCGGCGCAGGAGGTCACTGGCACGATCACCAGCGCCGCCGCCCAGGCCGTCTCCGTGGCCAACCGCTTCCAGGTGGGCGACTGCTCGTCACTGCCGCTCAGGCCCAAGTTGTCGTTGAGCCTGTCGGGGAAGGGCCAGACCACCGACGGCAAGCATCCCGCGCTGTCGGCGGTCCTGAGCCAGAAGCCGGGCCAGGCCAACCTCAAGCAGGTCGCGGTGACCCTTCCGCTGAGCCTGGCGCTCGATCAGCGCAACGCGGGATCCGATGACCTCTGTGAGTTCACCGCGGGGCAGCAGACCATCCCGGACTGCCCGAAGAACTCGATCGTCGGCAGCATGACAGCGAGGACGCCGGTCCTCGACGACCCACTCACGGGGCCCGTGTACTTCATCAAGAACGTCCGGACCGATCCGAAGTCGGGTCGTCAGATCAGGACGTTGCCGACGCTCGCGACAGTGCTCCAAGGCGATGGCGTGACGCTGGTCCTGCGGGCGACGACAGCGGTCGTGCAGAAGCACCTCGTGACGACCTTCGCGAACCTCCCCGACGCTCCGGTCTCGGACGTCACGGTGAACATCAACGGCGGACCGAAGAGCATCCTGGTGGTCTCGGGCGCCGACCTCTGCAAGGCCACCCAGATCGCCGACCAGGCAGTCGACGGGCAGAACGGCAAGGTCCGCGACGCCGAGGTCACGATCACCACGCCGTGCCGGCTGGGGGTGGCGGCATCGAGTCACACCTCCTCGTCGTTGAAGGTGACGGTCGGAGGACTCAGCGCTGGAATGGTCTCGCTCTCGGGCAAAGGCCTGGTCAAGACCAGCCGCGCGATCAAGACGGCCACCACGGCGACCCTCTCGGCGCCGCTGACCGTGACGGTCCGTCGCGCGCTGGCGCGCGGGCGCGAGGTGAAGTTGGCGGTCGCGGTGACGTTCACGCCGGCGGGCGCGAAGAAGGCGCAGCGGATCGTCAAGCACCTCGTGATACACGGGGCTGTGCGCTGAGCAACTGCTCCAGGCGGTCGAGGATCACGTCGAGCCCGAAGAGGAACGCGGCCTCGTAGTCGTAGCCGGACTCGGCGACATAGCCGCCGACGACCTCGACGAGGTGCGGGTAGTCGGCCAGCACGGCGGCGTAGTCCTGCATCTGCTGCTGCGCCGAGGCCGCGAAATCCTCGGGGGTCTCGGGCGACATGTCGCTCTGCTGCAGGGCGAAGCCGTAGATGTAGGAGTCCTGGACCGAGTAGGCCTGGACCGTCAGCTGCACCGAGAAGCCGGCGCCCCGCAGGCACCCCAGGACGGCGTCGTGGAGGCGGAGGTTGTTGGGCCCGTGGTCGCTGCGGCCCTCCATCTCGCCGATCGCCCAGCGGTGGCGGGTGAGGGCCTCGCGGGTCGAGATGGCGCGCTTGCGCAGTTCGTCCTTCCAGTCGCCGTCGGCCGAGGGCGCCTCGATCTCGCCGAAGACGAGGTCGATCATCCCGTTGAGGAGGTCGCCCTTGTTGGCGACGTGGTTGTAGAGCGACATCGCTTCGACGCCGAGCTCCTTGGCGAGCTTGCGCATCGTCAGCTCCTGCGCGCCTCGCTCGTCGGCCAGCGCGATCGCAGCCCTGAGGACGCGCTCACGGTTGAGCGGCGTCCGCTTCGGCGGGGTCTCTTTTCTCCTGACGGCCATCTGCGCCTCCGGGCTTGACTTGCTTACGTCGTAAGTGTAGAACTATCGACACCAACTTACAACGTAAGTACCTTCAGGAACGAAAGGACGGACCAGATGTCGAACCGCAACGCGATGGCCGCTCTCACCCGCTGGGTGCTGGGCCACAAGAAGCTCGTCGTCGGGGTCTGGCTCGTCCTGGCCATCGGCGGGTTCGCCGCGATGAAGCCCGCGGGGGACGCTCTGTCGACCTCCTTCACCATTCCTGGGAGCGAGGCCTCCAGCGCCAACAGCCGCATCGCCGAGGTCTATGGCAACGGTGGCGACGTCGCGCCCATCGTGCCGGTCGTGACGCTGCCCCGGGGCACGACGGTCGACTCGCCCGGCGTCGCCGCCGAGTTGGGCGCCGCGATGGCCAAGGTCAAGACCGCGCTGCCCGCCGCCCGCATCGCGTCCTACGCGTCAACGCATGACCGGGGCTTCGTGTCCGGCGACGGTCGGACGACCTTCGCGCTCGTCGCGATCCCGGCGCTCGGCGGGGTCAACCCCGGGCAGGCCGAGGCGCGCAAGGCGCAGCAGGCGCTGGCGGGCGTCACCGTCGCCGGCGCCCCGGTCCGCGCCACCGGTCTTGACGCGCTCCGCGAAGCGGCCGCCAACGGTGAGCATGCTGGTGGAGCAAGCCTTGCCGTGGAGGCCCTGGTGGCCGGCGTCGGCGCCCTCCTCGTCCTGGTCTTCGTCTTCGCGTCGTGGATGGCGATCGTCCCGCTGCTGATGGCGATCGTCGCCATCCCGACGACCTTCCTGCTGATCTGGCCGCTGGCGACCGCCACCGACGTGTCGGTCATCGTCAAGTTCCTGGCCGCCCTGATCGGCCTGGCCATCGCCATCGACTACTCGCTGCTGGTGGTGGTGCGCTGGCGCGAGGAGCGCCTGCGCGAGAACACGACCAACGAGGCGGCGATCGTCAAGGCCATGGAGCACGCCGGCCGGGCCGTCGTCTTCAGCGGCAGCACCGTCGGCATCTCGCTGCTCGCGCTCGTGGCGCTGCCCGTGCCGTTCCTGCGCAGCCTCGGCATCGCCGGCATGCTGATCCCGCTCGTCAGCGTCGCGGTCGCCGTCACGCTGCTGCCCGTCGTCCTGGCCACGGTCGGCCCGCGGCTCGACCGGCGCCACACCGGGCGGACCGATCACGCCGGCCGCGGCTGGTCGGCCTGGGCGCGCATCATCGTGCGCCACCGCTGGGCAGCCGCCGTCACCTCGGCCGCCGTCCTCGGCGCGCTCGTGCTCGCCGCCTCCACGATCCAGCTCGGCAACCCGCGCGCCGACTCACTGGCGCAGGCGGGCCCGGCGCGCGCGGGTCTTGACCAGCTCGTCGACTCCGGCATCGGGACCGGTCCGCTGTCGCCGTTTGACACGCTCGTCCGCTCGGGTGATCCCGAGGTCGTCGTGCACGCCCTGAGCGGCGTCGACGGCGTACGGGCCGCGGTGGCGCCGAGGGCTTGGCGTCGCGGCGCGACGGCCCTGCTCGCCGTCATCCCGACGCAGGACGGCAACTCGCCCGCGGGCCGCGCGACGCTTGACCGCGTTCGGGCGGTGACCAGTGAGCTTCCGGGCAAGGTCGTGACGGGTGGCGAGGCGGCGCAGAGCGCCGACTTCCTCGACGCGGTCTACGGCAACTTCCCGCTCGTCATCGCGCTGATCTCCGCGCTCACGTTCGTCCTGCTGGCGCGGGCGTTCCGCTCGCTGATCCTGCCGCTCAAGGCGGTCCTGTTGAACCTGCTCTCGGTCGGTGCCGCCTGGGGGCTGATGGTCCTCGTCTGGCAGCACGGCGTCGGATCGCAGGCAATCTGGGGCATTGGCGCAACGGGCTCGATCAACGTCGAGATGCCGATCGTCGTCTTCGCCTTCCTGTTCGGCATCTCGATGGACTACCAGGTGTTCATCATCAGCCGGATGCGCGAGGCGTTTGACCGGACGGGCTCGACGGAGGCGGCCGTCATCGAGGGGATCGGCCGCACGGGCCGCCTGGTCACCAGCGCGGCGTTGATCCTCGGCCTCGCCTTCGTCGCGATGAGCGCCGGCCCGGGCACCGAGGCCAAGATGTTCGCGACCGCGCTGGGCGGCGGGATCCTGCTCGATGCCACGCTCGTCCGCGGCGTGTTGGCTCCGGCGGCCGTGGCGATCATGGGCCGGTGGAACTGGTGGCTGCCGCGGCGGCCGGCACGCGTGCTGCGGGTCGCGCCGTCAGGGGTCGGGGTCTGAGACGCGGGGCCGGGTCGCGGCGCGCTCGCCGCGACCCGGGTGTCGTGCCGCCCTTGCTACTTGGTGGTCTTGTGGGCCTTGGCGGGGCCGGTGGGGTCGAAGGAGACCGTGACCTTGCCGGGCTTGCCCTTGGTCCGCTTGGCGGTGATCGTGGCGACCGTGGACTTGCTGATGGTCTTGGTCGTCTTCTTGATGCCCTTGCCGGTCACGGTGACCTTGCCGGCGCCGAGACCGCCAACCTTGACCGCGACGCTGGTCTCGCCGACCTTCTTGGACACGATCTTCAGCGCGCACGCCGGCGTCTGGAGATAGATGTCGGCATCGGCGGTCTTGCCATTCTGACCATCGACCTGCTGCTCGGCCACCTGGGTGGCCTTGCAGATGTCGGTGCCCGAGACGACGAGGATGCCGTGCTTGCCACCATCGATGTTGAGCTTGAAATCGCTCACCGGCGCGTCCGGGATCTGATCAAACGTGTTGACGAGGTGATCGTCGACGACGTTGCTGGTCCCCGTCAGGTTCAACCGCACCCCGTTGGGCCCGGTCAACGGGACCACCAGCTTAGGCAACGTCCGGATCTGCCGACCCGACTTAGCGTCGATGCGAATGTTCTTGACGAAGTACACCGGCCCCGTCAACGGCCCGTCGAGGATCGGCGTCCTCGCCGTCGCCGTCCCGACGATCGACGTCTTCGGACACGTCGGCTCAACCTTCGACCCATCGGTGAACTCACACAATCCCTGCGCGTTGTCGGGATCCAACGCCAGCGAGAGCGGCAGCGTGACGACGACCTTCTTCAGGTTCGCCTGCCCGGGCTTCTGGGTCAGCGTCGCATCCACACCGGGATGCTTGTCATCGGTCGTCTGACCCTTGCCGGTCAACGCGATCGCCAGCTTGGGATCGACAGCCAGCGCCGAGCAGTTGCCGACCTGGAAGTGGCTGGAGACCGCAGCCGAACCACCCTCCCACGACCCGATCGATCCGGCGATGCTCATCGGGTCACACGACGTCGGGTTGATCATGAACCCGGGGCGGTCGATGTTGACGTCGATCGATCGGATCCGTGTGGGGAAGCCGTCGGTCTGGCCATCGCGGCCGGCCACATCGAGGATGTGGGGCACATCATCGGAGATGACGGTCACGTGGGCGTCGGTCGGATCGACCTGGATCGCCGCACGCACAACGACGGTGCCGAGGTTGAACGGCCCGGCGATCGCCGGCACGACGATCGACAGACCGTACGGACCACCCTTGTACGGACCGGTCAAGAACACCTTGCCCGGCAGGTGGAACGGATGCGGGCCCGGGCCGGCAGCCGCGTCGGTGCTCCCGATCTGCGAACCGCCGGGACACGTCCCCGCCGAGGCATCGGCATCCGAGCACAGCGGCACCGAGCCGACATTGGCCAGCACCCCGCCCGGCAGCGTCGTGGTCACCGACTTGATGTGCTGCTGCCCATCGGCGCGGTCGAGCTGCAACGCAAAGCTCGTCGCGTGCCCGGCAGACGGATTGGTCACGCCGGCCGTGAAGGCCGGGGCAAACCCGCCCGTGCACCCCGAGGTGATCGAAAAGACCGAGCTCGGCATCGATGGCGGCCCCGAGTCCGGCGCCGACCACGGCGTCAGCTCGCTGGTCGTCGTGAAGGACCCGCAGCTCTCCGGCGTGGCCAGCGTCCCGCGCGTCCCGCCGAAGAAGTGCAGCTTCAGATCGCTGAACGGGAACTGCGGGTTGTTGTCAAACGTGCCGGTGATCTGCCCCGTCTGAGGATCAGACGTCAGCTTGCCGGGGATCTTGATCACGACACCCGTCGTTGGGTCATCGACGACGATATAGCCCGCCAGCACGGATCCGAACGGGTTGTCGTTCTGGGCACCCAGATAGATCGCGCCGGTCAACGTGTCGGGCAGCAACGGCGTCGTCAACGTGACGGTGCCGATCTTCGACGCATCCGGACACGACGGCTCAGCCGCGCTGGCCAGATCGATCTGCGCCGACGAGCATGACGCCAGCCCATCGGCCGAACCCGGGTTCACCGTGAAACCCGAAGGCAACGTCACCACTGCCTTCTTCAACGGCGGCGTTGCCAAGGTGTTCGGGCCCTGAGGCTGCGGCACCTTGATATCCACGTCCACCCCTGACGGACTATCCGCAACCGTCGTGTCCGGCTTGACCGACAGCGAGGACTCGAAGTGCAGCTTGTTGCAGCCCGTCACCGGCGGCGACGAGGAGGTCGCAGATTTCCAGTCCGGGTCTGCGAGGTCGGGGGTGCCATCCCCGTTGACACGCCCCGGGTGGCTCCAAGAGTCCGAGTAAACCGACGTCACCAGCGGCCGTCCGCTGCAATCCGAGGGGTTGGTCAGGAACGGAATCGGCGATTCGCCACTCTGGTCCTTGACTGCCGGGATGCCGTAGAAGGTGGCCGTGATGTCGGTGAGAAAGACCTGCGGCACCTGAGACGTCGTCGTGCGCAGGACGTAGCCGTCGGGGCCGGGGACGACACGCGCGTAGAGGATGTGCGAGATCTTGAGCGCGTCGGCGAAGCCGAACTCGGCGGCAACGCCGTGCTCAGGAACGATGTTGAAGATCGGCCCGCCGTTGTGCGTCGTGCCGAAGATGTCGGTGGCGCCGGCACCATGGGTGAGGATGTGGCCGACCTGCGTCGCCGCAGGGCAGCTGCCGGGGCCGGAGAGCTGCGCGAGCGTGCATCTCGGGGTCGAGACGGACGACCCGAGCAGCCCGAGCGGCAGATCAACGACCACGTCACGGACGTCCTCGACGCTGGTGAATCCAAAGGTGGGGTTTGCGGCCGTCGACCCGAATCGATTCGCAAGGTCGATGCGCGTCACGAGCTCGTAAGGATGCGCAGCGGCCTGCGTGTCGGCGGTGCCGTCGGCGTCGCTGATGGTAGCGGTGAGGGCGGACATGCCGAACGTCGGGGTCTCCGAGCTGATCTGATTGTGGAGGGTGGTGGAGATGGCGGGGGCACCACCGCCTGCGACCGTGCCCGAGCTGGTGAGCGGACCGGAGGCGCCCGGATCGTCGACTGTCACGTAGATGATCATGCGGAGGCTGTCATCGGGAGCTATGGGCGGAAGGCCGAAACCGCTCGTGTCGAGCTGACATGAGACGGGGTTGGTGGACGCAGTCGGCGTCGCGGTGCAGAGCCCGTCGGACAGGTCCCGGTCGAGGAGCCCCGCCGCTTGGGCCCCGTGCCCGGCCCAGACGAACTCAATGCGCTGGACGGTGAGGCCCGGCGGGAGCGTGTCGGTGAGCGTGACCGGTGTACCGTCCGCAGACTCAGCGCCGGCATTGGTCGCCGTGAGCTGGTAGCTGTCGCAGAACTGCCCGCTCACCGTGTTGTTCGTCAGCGTGTCGACACACGGCGCAGCGTTGTGGGCCGCAGAGAAGTTGGTGGGGGTCGCAAAGTTGTCGAGCCTCCAGCCAGGGACCGGGTTGGTGGTGGCCCCTGCCGATCCCGCGTCCGCTCCGAGCGCGAGCAGCGTGAGCGCTACGACAAGCAGTGTGCCGATCCAGCGTCGGCGCGCCGGGGCGAACATGCGGGCCCGCGTTGCGGTCATCTTGGTCTCCTTGATCATTCCCGTCACCTATGCCTTGACCGTCAGTGAGACCGTGGCGGCAGACGATGCACCGCCGGCGGGCGTATAGCCAATATGGATTGTCACTTTGAGCTTGCGCTTGTGTCTGAGTGCTCGCTTCTCCTTGGCCGTCAAGTTCACACGCACGCGGTATGTGCCGGCTTTCGCTGGCGCGCTCCTCACGGTCTGAACGCCGGCGCCCGAGACCGTGACGCGCCCCTTGCCCGGCACGCTGATTCTGAGCATGAATGTCGATCCATGGACGATACGGCTGAGCAGCTTCGCTTTGGTCCTCGGGGCTGAGATCAGAGGTGACGCGTTCCCGGGCCCGTTGAACGTGACGCTCGCCGCCGTCGAAACCACCGGCGGGAAAGTGGGCCTGCCCTGGCAGCCGTCTCCGGAGCATGGCTCGGGCGGCGGCGTGTAGGGAATGCCCCCGCCGATCCGGGCGTCGTAATAGTCGAGCTGGGTGTCAGTGTCCTGCGGTACGAGCCGATCGGCCGATGTGAAGAACACGTTCGAGCCCGTCACATCCGTGCCGAGCAAGCTGACCGAGCTGAGTCCGTCCAGAGGAGGAGCGGTGCCTCCGGGCAACGCGATCGCGGAGCCATCGCGGCCGTCGGAGATCAACGAGACACGGCCCGCATGCCACTCGTAGACGTTCTGGGCGTATGACGGTGCGCCCTGGAACCTCCCGACCTCAACGTTGTCGAGCGCACCGGGCGTCAAGGCCGCCGGGTCTTGGAAGAAGATCCGTGAGCCGTCATCCGAGATGGTGCGCCCGATGGTCGACGGCACGATGGTGACCTGGTCGGCGGCGTTGTTCCCATTGTCGTTGAATCCGTTGTTGCCGATCGATACGCGGATCAGCGCTCCAGACTGCGCGTCATAGCGGAACGCCTGGGGCACCGTGCTCGTGTCGTCCGGGGTGAGATGGCCGTTGCTGACGAAGGCGAGGAAGCGCCCGTCCGGCGTGGCGTTGGCATAGCCAGAGAAGAAATCAGAACCGTCGAGGAGGTATTGGACAACGGTAAATTGCTTGTCCGAGTCCGGGAGGCGGGCGATGAACGCCGTCTGACCGGTACCGGTATCGAAGACGTAGAGGTTGTTCGCACCCTCGCTGGCGACATCTCCGCCGACGCTGGGTGCAGCGGTGAGCACACCCTTGGCGATGAAGTAGATGTGCGATCCGTCTGAGGAGACCGCCGTCACGCCCCGGACCCGCGGGCCGTTGCCGGAGCTGTCGCCGGCAGAGACCGCCGTCAGCTCATGACCCGCGGGCTTCGTGAAGTCATAGACGTAGAGGTTGCAACCACCCGACCCGGTCGTGTTGAGACAGTTTCCTGCGCTGTCGCCGGGCGTGTCGTCTTCTGAGGCGGCGTCGGTCAGCTGCTGCGGCGAGAGGAAGACCGCCTTCGAGCCGTCCACGGAGGCCTGGACGAAGTTGGCGTCCGCCGACGACGAGGTGGTGCACGCAACGGTCGTGCAATCCGCGGGCGAACGGCCAGAGATGGCCACCGTATGCGCTGCGGAGGTCGTGTTGTCGACGCGGGCGTAGATCGCGTCGACGGGCACTGGCGTGACGGCGTTCGCGCCAGAGCCGACGCACCCATCCCCGCCGTTCGCGGTGACGAAGATCACGCGACCATCGGCCGAGAGTGCATTCGGGGTTCCGCCGGCGATGGTGAAGTTAAGCGCAGCGCCGAGATTGGTTTGACAGGTGCTGATCAGGTCCGTGCTGCCCTGGCCACCGCTCACCCCCACCAGCAGCGGCGCGGTGTTGCCAGAACCCGCGTACTCATAGACCGACTGTCGGCCGGTCTGCGTGGCATCGAAAGGCCACTTCTCCGCTTCAGGCTGAGCGCCGTCCGGGGACAGGGTGTACACGAACCGCGAGAGGTCGGAGGTGAACGCCTGTCCCCCGGTCGGAGCGCCCAAGGCACCGCCCGACGGGGGTGTGACCGGGCCGATGTCCACATACGAGCCGTCCGGAAGACGACCGTAGAAGTCGTTCTGACCGTGCGGCGGCGTCGGGCCTGGGGTGACGCCGGCGCCGCTGTCGTTGTCCCAGCCGCCAAGGCTGGTGCCAGCAACCAGGCTCACCGGCGGCGCGAGCGCATGTGCCCGCCAGCCTGCGTCGGTGCGCGTGAAGCGCACCAGGCTCCCGACCTGGCCGCTGTCGCCATTGCAGGAACCGGCATCGCCGAAGCACTGCACGGTGGGCCCGTTGACGGCCTCGCCATCGCTCGCAACGCCGGCGGTGGTCCCGAAGAAGATCGCGGGCGGTATGAGCGCGCCGTTCTTGTCGACCGGTGTCACCTGCTCGTACGCGCGGCCGTCCGGGAGACCCTGGCCGCTCGTGCCATAGACGAACGTGTGGTCCGCGCCCGTCGTGGTGCCGCTCGCGCTGGTGGCAAGGACACGGAAGTGGTAGGTGGTGCCGGCGGTCAACCCCGTGAGGTGCTGGGAGACATCGATGTCACCCGTACCCGCGCCGATGTCAGCGTCCGGGACCGGGATCGAGGTCCCGTAGGCCATCGTGGCGCCCCACTCGAAGTGATAGGTGGTGTCGATGCCGCGCGGATTGATCCGCGCCGTGAGGTCGGCGGCGGTGGCCGTCAGGTTGATGGCGGAGGCCCCGGTGATGACCGGCGGCGGCGGCGTCGAGAACGTGGCGTCCTGCCCTACGCTCGAGCCGTCGGCGTTCGCTGCCTGCAGGCGAAAGTGATAGGTGGTGCCGACGGCAAGACCCGTGAGGTCAGCATGGACCGCGACGTCACTCGTCCCCGCGCCCGCGACCTCGGCACAAGGAACGGTCGCGCCTGCGGCGTACGGGTCGGCCGCCGAGGCGCTGAAGTGAGCGTCGTCGACGTAGGCGAAGTGACAGTCGGTGACAGCGACGCCGGCCGGATTGACGGTCCCGTTGAGCGTTGCGGTTGCTGAGGCGATGTTCGAGGCCGAGCCGGTTGTGACGTCTGGAAGGGCGATCGAGCCGAAGACGGCGATGCGGTCGTTGCCGGCATCGGCGGCATAGATGGTCCCGCTGGCCGGATCGACGGCGAGGCCCGCCGCGCCATTCAAGTTCGAAGCGCCGAAGCTGTCGGCCGGGTCGCACCCGACGTTCGGGACGGGAACGCAGGCCGGGAAGGCGTAGTGCTCGATCGAAGCGCCGGTGTCGACGTAGAGATCACCGCTGACGGTGTCGGCGGCGAGCCCAGTGGTCACATTGGACGCGGTGGCCTGGCCGATGTCGGTGCCGTCCGACTGAAACTCCTCGACAGATGGGTCCCCGTTGACCTTGAAGAAGTTCCCTGCCCCGTCTACCGCGAGCCCATTAGAGCTCGTCCCGCGCGCGGTCGTGAAGTCAATGGAGAACGTCCCGTCCTGCGCGAACTCGAACATGCGCGTGTTGATGTCGAAGACGTCGAGCGTGCCGGCGTTGTCGACCGCGATACCGGCGAGTGGCCCGAACGGCCCATCGGTTGCCGTGGAGCCGTCGAGCTGTCCGCCCGCGCCCCAGGCCGCGACGAGGCTCCCTGACGCGCTGAACTTCTGGATCAGGTTGGATCCGGTGTCGCCGACGTAGACATCGCCGTCGGAGGCCCCGCCGGAGTTGTCGACGGCGATGAACGCCGGAGTGGTGAACTGCCCCGCGCCGGAGCCGGGGAGGCCGGCCTGACAAGCGAGCGTGCAGGTCTCAAACGACGGAAGCCCATCGGCGACGCCCCAGCCCCAAGCGCGGAGGAACGCGCCGGACGACGAGAACTGCGCGACACGGAAGTTCGCGGTGTCGGCGACGTAGATGTCACCCGTCGTGACGTTGGCCGCCACAGCCGAAGGAGCCGACAGCTGCCCGGCACCGGAACCGGAGCTGCCGAAGCTCGACGAGAACGCGTGGGTTTGGACGGCCGAGGCCGACGCCACACCGAAAACGAGCAGCGCGACAGCGGTGAGCGTGACCAGCGGCGCGAAGCGCAGACGGCGAACCAAGCTCCCCGACGCTCCAGTGCCGCCATCAACCAAACGGTCAGTCATGCAGGTGGTCCCTCTCCTGGTGTTCTCGATGCTCATCAAGTTGTTGGTGTTGCCAGCCGACACGCTCATCGCCCCGCCCCCGATCGGCTCGCAAGCTCCGCCCGGCCCGAACCCAGCGACCGCGCCGCCTCGCACCCCGCATCCGTCAACCGCCACGCATTGCGGCGGCCTTCCTTGCGGTGCACGACGACCCCCGCGGACTCCAGGCGGCCGAGGTGGCGGCTCATCTGGCTCTCGTGACGCACATCAACCGCGCGGGCGACGGCGATGTTGGTGGCGTCGGGATGCTCGTGGAGGTACTCCAGCGTCTGGCGCGTGAGCTCGGTGACCAGCAGGCCCGGCTGACGAAAAGCGCCGGCATCTGACGGCGTCCAGCGCGTCACGAAGGCGGTGTTGTGACCCTCGGCGCCGGCGCGGATGACCGCGCGGCGCCGGCCGATGAAGGGCGCGAGCAGGCCGTAGGTCGCCGCGCTCTCCAGATCGGCCTGCGGGGCCTCGTCGGTGAGGTGACGGCGCAGCAGCTCCCACACGCCGCCGATGGCGGCGGCGAGCACGATGTCGGCGGCCGGCCCGATGCTCGGCGGCTCGCCGAGGAGGCGGCCGATCGTGTCGATCGTCGCGCGCCGGCGGTTCAGCGCGTCGTTGCCGGCGACCAGCGGCGCGACCACGCAGAGGTAGCCGAGCACCCGGTCGGCGCAGAGCGTCCCGACCGCGGCGCGCGTCGCGGCGACCGCCCGGTCTTCCCACTCGTCGCCCGCGGCGTCGGCCGCCTCGGCCACGCAGTCGATCAGGCGGTCCTGCGCGACGCCGAGGGTCTCGAGCAGGCAGGCATCGCGATCGACGTAGAGCTCGTAGAAGGTGCGGCGCGAGATGCCCGCCCGCTGGCAGACGTGGTGCACGCCGATCGCGGTGTTGCCCAGCTCGGCGACCAGTTCCCCCATCGCGGCGACGAGGCGGTCGCGCTGGGTCGGCGAGCCGCTCGCCAAGGCGAGTCGTCGCACGGCGCGGGAGCCGTCGCCCTGCGCAACGGCAGGGGCCATCGACGTCCTGCGAGCAGGAACAGCGGACACGTCATCTCCTCCAGCAGTGATCTCTCAACCCACGACGAACGCCACCCGGCGCCCGCCGCAACCCCACACCCCGGTCGCTGCCGAAGCGGCAACCCCAAGTGCGAACGGCACCGTAAACCCGGGAATGTGTGAAGTCAAGTTTAAGCGGTACGAAATTTTTCTAGATGCTGGCGTCGCGCGCCGTCGCGGCGGTCCACCAGCCGTCTGCGCCGCCCGCATCGCGCTCACGGCGCACCAGCCCCTCGGCCTCCAGGCCCTGCAACCTGCGCCGGACCTCCGAGCGCGAGCGGATCCCGAGCCCCTGGCGCACCTCCTCGTCGCCGGAGCCGGGATGGGCCGCGACGAAGCGCAAATAGCGCAGCAGCTCGACCGCGGCGAAGGCGTCATCGTCGTGATCGAGCGCCAAGCCGAAGAACCACGCGTCGCCCAGCGCCTCCAGCGCGACCCGCTCCGCGCGCCGGCCCACGTGCTCGCCGGCCGCTCGCCGGCGCTGCACCCCGGCGACCACCCGCCACAGCGTCGGCCCGTCGCGCCGGATGACCGCCTCGCGCACCAGCACCTCCAGGTCCTCCTCGGCGCCGGCGTCCAGGAGCCCCTCCACGGCCGCGGCGTCCAGCGGCGGGTGCGGTCTGACCGCCGGCACGTCGGCGGGCGGCGGCGCGTCGGTGAACGGCGCCAGGGCAAAGGCCGCCAGCTCCTTGCGCCGCGCCAGCAATGGCTGATCGGGGTCGCAACGCAGCCCGTCGACCGCGATCGCGTCGATCGCCGTCAGCATCGTCTCGACGCCGAGCCCGCCGGCGGCCGGCAGCGCCGGCCGGGTCGCCAGCGCCTCGAGGACCGGCGCGCGCAGGACGTCGCGCGCCGCCCGGGCGCGCCGACCCGCGGCCGGAACGTCGCGCAGGCAGGCCAGCGCCCAGGCGCGGTCGCAGTCCAGGATCGCCAGGTAGGTCGTCAGCGCGGCGGCCGCGCCGCGCTCCCAGTCGCGCTCGGCGCGCAGGGCCCGCAGGATCTGCGGGATCGCGTAGGCGGCGGCGATGTCGTAGGCCCACATCAGCGCCTCCTCCTTGCCGGCGAAGGTCTCGTAGAAGACCCGCTGCGTGACGCCCGCGCGCTCGGCAATGGCCGTCTCGGCCGCCTGGTCGTAGCCGTGCTCGGCGATCTCGCGCACCGCCGCGTCGACGATCCGTGCCCGGCGGTGGAACGCCTGGGCCTCGGGCGGGAGGTCTTCGAGCTCGGTCGCGTCGATTGAAGCAACGTCGCTGTTTCCGAACATGGGCGGATATTAGACCCATCGCCAAGTTCTCCGATAGCAATCTTTTGTCATTGGCGCTTTGCCGCCCCTTTTGGACCCGGGCGGCGAGTATCCTTGCGCGGGTATGACGCCCGCCCGTCCAGGTTCGCCTCGCCAGCTGCCCCGTGGCCGTCACACGCTGGATGCCGAGACCGTGGCGGCGCAGCAGCGCGCGCGCCTGCACGAGGCCGTGGTGGACCTGCTGGCCGAGCGCGGCTACGGCGCCACGACCGTCAAGGACCTGACCAACGCGGCGGGCATCTCGACGATCACGTTCTACGACCTGTTCGACGGCAAGCCGGAGCTGGTCCTGGATGCCTGCGACGCGATCATCGCCTCGGCGTGCGCGACGCTGCAGGCACGACCGGTCGCCGGCGGGGAGCTGCGCGACCGCCTTGCGACGGTGCTCACCGCCGTCGTCGAGACGATCCTCGCCCGGCCCGATGCCGCACGCCTCGTCCTGGTCGAGGTCGCCGCCGTCGGCCAGCTCGGCCTGGCGCGCCGTCGCTCGCTGACCGCCGGCCTGCACGACCTGCTGCGCGGAGCGGCCACGGTGGACGGCTCACCGGTCATGTCCGACGCGGCGCTGACGGTGCTGGCCGGCGGCACGCTGGCGGTCTTCGACGGCCACCTGCGCGCGGGGCGGCTGCGCCCGCTGCGTCCCGCCGCCGCGGAGCTCGCCGCCTGGGGCGCGATGTACGAGACCTCCACCCCGCGCCCGCTGCCGCCTCCGCGCGCGGCGCTCGTGCCGCCCCAGCCGGGCGGCCCGCCGTCGCCGTCGCCGCTGCCGCGCGGCCGGCACGGCCTCCCGCCCGGCTACGTGCGCCGCCATCAGCGCGCCCGCATCCTCGAGGCCGTCCTGCAGGTCTCGGCCGAGCACGGCTTCGAAGCCGCCTCAGTCCGGGAGCTGCTGGTCGCGGCGGGCGTGTCGACCGAGGCGTTCTACGAGCACTTCGCGTCCAAGGAAGAGGCCTGGGCCATCGCCTTCGACCAGGCGTTCGTCGAGCTGTTCGCCGCGGTCTGGCACGCCGCCCTCGCGGAGGCCGACCGCACGGCCAAGGTCACGTCCGGCGTCGACGCCGCGCTGGGGCTGCTGTCCTCCGACCCCGGCCACGCCCGCCTGCTGCTCGCCGACGCGCCGTCGGCCGGCCGGCCCGGGCTGCCGGCCATCGACGACGCGCTGCGCGCCTTCACGCGGCTGGCCACCGGGGCCACCGCCGGGCCCGGCGTGCCCAAGCTCGTGCCGGCGGCGATCGTCGCCGGGATCGTCGAACTGCTCGCCGGCTGGGTGCTCGACGGGCGGACGGGGCAGCTGCCCGAGCTGCACGCGCCGCTGGTCGAGGTCATCCTCACGCCGCCGCTGGGCCTGGCGGCCGCCGGCCGCGCCGCCGACGCCATCCCGAGCGCGGCGGAGCCCGCCACCGGACGCGACGACCGCCGCCTGCTGATGGACGCCTTCGCCCAGGCCGTGGTGCGCGACGGCCTGGCCGCGACGCGCCTGCCCGACGTCGCCCAGCAGGCCGGCGTCGAGCTCGACGTCGCCAACGCCCTCTTCGCCGACGAGCTCGACGCCGCCACCCAGACGCTCAACGCCTGGGCCGGCCAGCTGGTCGTCATCGCCGCCGGCGCGTTCCTCACCGCGGCCGGCGACCCGCCGCTGGCCGCGCACCGGGCGCTCGAGGCGGCGCTGCACCACATCGCCCGCACGCCCGCCCTCTCGGCGCTGGTCGTGACCGACGAGCCCGGGCTCGTCCCCGCCGTCTCGGCGATGCGCACCCGCTACATCTCCCTGTTCTTCCAGCTCATCGCCGTGCAGGTCCCGGCCGCCGACCAGCGCGCCGGCCAGCCGCTCGCCACGCTGGAAGTGGTCCTCGACGGCGTCATGGCCGTCCTGCGCCGCTACGCCCAGCAGGACCGCATCGCCGAGCTGCCCGGCGAGCTGCCCACGCTGGGCCTGCAGTGCCTGACGCCGTTCTTCGGCGCCGACGAGGCCCGGCGCGTCGCCGGCTCGCCCGCTGCCGCGCGCTGACCGTCCTTCGGGAACACGCGCGTACCCGAGAGCCGCAAAAGTCTCTCTAATCCTGGTGGATTCCCCTGAACGCGGCGCGTATGGTGACACCTATGGGGCAGCAGGATTTTTTGCTATCAAGTTTTGTGCCCCAGGACGAGCGCGAGGAGCTGATGGCCGCCTTCGCCGCCATCGTCTACGAGCGTGGCTACGCCCTGACCGAGCTGCATGAGGTCGCCGACAGGGCCGGCGTGACGCCCGCGGCGATGGGCCGATACTGGTCCGGCGAGCTCGACTGCCTGCTGGACACCGTCGCGACCTTCACGCATCAGCTGTTCGGGCGCGCCGGCGCGGCGTTCATGCGCGCCGACGGTGACGGCCCGCGGGCGCTGCACGCGGCGTTGACCACCGTCCTGCACGACCTCGCACGCGCCCCCGAGATGACCTACATGTCGGTCGTCGAGCTGCCCCGCCTCGGACCGCTGGCCCACGAGCGCCAGGCGCGCACGGTCGCGCTCTTCGGTGAGCTGCTTAGCGCGGGCTTCGCGGGGCTGCACGAACTCCCGCCTAGCCCCGAGACCGTGGCGCTCTGCCTCGGCGGCGGCATCTGGGAAGCCGTGCGCCGCCACGCCGTCGAACGCCGCCTGCACGAGCTCCCCGACGCCCTGCCCGCCATCAGCCACGTCTGCGTCAGCACGTTCTACGACCTCGACGAGGCCCGGCGCGTCAGCTCACTTGCCGCCTGACGTCCCGTAGTCGCCCAGCCCCGCGGCGAGCTGGTCGTAGGCGCGCGCGGCCTGAGGCCGCAGGCGGGCGGCCAGCTGCTCGGGGTCCTCCCCGGCAAGCAGGCCGTCGAACGCGGCGCGGAAGATCGTGATCAGCGCCCAGGCCAGCGCGCGGGCGACGACCGCCGGGACGAGGTCGTCCTCGTCGGCTCCGGTGGCCTGCGCGACGGCGGCGACGAGCGTGGCGGCCTCGTTCTCCCACCCCGCCGCCAGCCGCTGCTGCAGTGCCGGGCTATCGCGCACGATCCGGGGGACGACGAGGCGGTCGTCGCCTTCGCCGGACGCGACGGTGTCGAGCATCGCCTCGGAGCTCGCGCGAAAGACGTCGAGCACCGCGGTGCCGGGCGGCCGCTCTTCGATCGCCGCCTGCAGCTGGGCCAGCCGCGTGTCCCCGCCGGCGAAGACGAGGTCCTCCTTGGTGGCGAAGTGGTTGAACACCGTCTTCTCCGACACGTCGGCGGCGATGGCGATCTCGGCGACGGTCACGGCGTCGAAGCCGCGCTGGGCGAAGAGCCGCCGTGCGGTCGCGGCGATCGCGTCGCGGGTGGCGCGCTTCTTGCGCTCGCGGAGGCCTTCGTTCCGTGCTGCCATAGGGAGTTTAGCATAACAGTCACAGTAGAATTACAGCGACTGTAGTGTTAGTCTGCCCGGCCATGACCCCTCTTCCCTCCGCCATCGAGGTCACCGACCTCGTCAAGACCTACGGCGACGTCGAGGCCGTACGCGGCGTGTCGTTCACCGTTCCCCGCGGCGAGGTCTTCGGCTTCCTCGGCCCCAACGGCGCCGGCAAGAGCACGACCATCAACATGCTCTGCACCCTGGCCACGCCGACGTCCGGCACCGCGCGCGTCAGCGGCTTCGACGTCGTCGCGCAGCGTGATGACGTGCGCCGCCACATCGGCCTCGTCTTCCAGGACCCGACCCTGGACGGCTACCTCACCGCCACGCAGAACCTGCGCCTGCACGCCGAGCTGTACGGCATCGACCCTGGCGTGATCGACGCCCGTATGAACCAGATGCTCGAGATGGTCGATCTCGCTGACCGGCGCGACCAGCCGGTGATGACGTTCTCCGGCGGCATGCGCCGCCGGCTGGAGATCGCCCGCGGGTTGTTGCACTCCCCGCGCGTGCTGTTCCTCGACGAGCCGACCATCGGCCTGGACCCGCAGACGCGCAGCTCGATCTGGCGTTACATCCGCGCGCTGCAGGAGGCCGAGGGGACGACGATCTTCATGACCACGCACTACATGGACGAGGCGGAGCTCTGCGACCGCATCGCGATCATGGACCGCGGGGAGATCGTCGTCCTCGACACGCCGGAGGCGCTGAAGGCCGCCGTCGGAGCCGACCGGGTGGTGCTGGGCACCGCCGACGACGACGCGGCCATCGCCACGCTGCGCGAGCGGTTCGGGATCGAGGCGTCGATCGCCGAGGGCGCCGTGACCTTTCACGTCGACGCCGGCGAGGCGTTCGTCCCCCGCCTGTTTGCCGAGCTCAACGTGGCGATCACGTCGGTCTCGGTCTCGCGGCCAACGCTCGACGACGTCTTCATGAGCTACACAGGCTCGACCATTCGGGACGCGGAGACCGACGGCGTGGGCAGCATGAACCGCGCGATGATGCGCGCGATGGCGGGGGCGCGGCGATGAGCGCCACGGTCGCGGATGTTGTCGCCGCCCGGGTGCCGGAGCGGTCGTGGCGCTCGGAGTGGCGGGCGGTGAAGACCGTTTGCAACCGGGAGCTGATCCGCTTCGTGGGCAACCGCGCGCAGATCATGATGTGGTTGATTCAGCCGCTGCTGTTCTTGTTCGTGTTGGGCTCCGGCCTGCAGTCGCTGTCGGCCGCGTCGACCAGCGGCGTCGACCTCAAGACGTTCATCTTCCCCGGCGTCCTCTGCTTTGCGGTGACGTTCTCCGGGATGCTGAGCGCCGCGTCGCTGGTGTGGGACCGCGAGCTCGGGTTCCTGCGCGAGCTGACGATCGCGCCGGTCAGCCGGGCGTCGATCCTCCTCGGCAAGTGCTTGGGCGGGGCGATCATCGCGTCGTCGCAAGGCGTGATCCTGCTGACGCTGGCCGGGCTGGTGGGCGTCCCCTACGACCCGATCCTGATCCTCGGCGTGCTCGGCCTCCTCCTGCTGCTGGCCGTCACCGTGACCTCGTTCGGCCTGCTGGTGGCGGTCCAGATCAAGCAGGCCCAGACCTTCACGAGCATCATGCAGTTGTTCGTGATCCCGATGGTCTTCGTGTCGGGTGCCCTCTACCCGGTCTCCGGGCTACCGACCTGGCTCGGCGCGCTCAACCGGATCGACCCGCTGACCTACGCCGTCGACCCGATGCGCCGCCTGGTCTTCGACCACCTCGACGTCTCCGACGCCGCGCGGCAGACGCTCGACCCGGGCGTCACCTGGTGGGGCTGGCACCTGCCGTCGGCGCTCGAGGCCGGGATCGTGCTGGCACTCGGGCTGGCGATGCTGAGCGTCGCGATCTGGCGGTTCAGCCGCACCGAGTAGCGGCTGAGGTCAGCTGCCTGCCGGGTCGCCGAGCTCGAGCGCCGCGAACGTGACGTTCGGCGACGACGGCGGGTAGAGCTTGGAGCGCTGCAGCGCCATGGCGATCTCGACCTTGGAGAAGCCCGGGTTCTCGACCACGACGTTCTCGCGATCCCAGCGTGACCCGGCACGCGTGATGACCGAGATGCAGTCGTTGAGGTAATCGACGCCACCCCAGGAGATCTGCTCCTGGCTGATGGCGCTGAGGCCGACCTCGGCGCCGAGCGCCTCGACAACGGTGGCTGAGACGCTCGACGCGCGCCAGCCGTTGTTCTTGCCCTCATAGACCGACGGGTCATGCGCGGCGAGGTTGGAGTGATGCAAGAAGGCCACGCCGCCGGGCGTGAGAATCCGCGCGATCTCGGCCAGGTAGCTCTCCATGACGTCGCGCTCGACGTGCACCAGGGAGTCAAAGCTGAAGACGAGGTCGATCGAGCCGTCGGCGGCCATCGGGAGCGTCTTGCCGTCGTTGACGTGCCCGCTGACATGACGGTCGCCGGCGAAGCGCTCGGCGCAGTGCGCGATCGCGGTCTCGGCGAGATCCACGATGACGATCTCCGCGCACAGATCCTTCAAGAAGTGCGTCCAGCGGCCATAGCCCGGCGCGATCTCGAGGATCCGCTCCGCGGGGACGTAGCCCTGCAGCCGAGGGAACAGCGTCGTCCACCACTGATGCGACACCCCACCCCAAGCATCGGACCACTCGTCACCCTGCTTGGGCCACGCGTAGCTCTGGTCCCACATCGAAAGGTTCTCGGCGATGACGGCCATACCCCGATCCTCGACGCAGAGCGCGCGGACTTGAGACAGTCACGCAATGGATCGTGTCGCCGATGTCCGGGCACGGCTGCAACAGCACTGGGAGGCCTCCGAACGTGGGGACCTCGACGCTGAACATGCGATCTACGCGCCAGACGCGATCCTGGACTACCCGCAGTCCGGCGAGCGGTTTCGCGGCCGGTCAAAGATCCAGGCGCAACGTGGCGGGCACCCGGCCGAACGCCACTTCACCATCCGCCGGATCATGGGCGGCGGCGACCTTTGGGTGAGCGAGTGTGTGATCACCTATGACGGCGTGCCCACATACTCGGTGAGCATCATGGAGATCACCAACGGTCTCGTCACGCACGAGACCCAGTACTTCGCTGACCCCTTCGACGCGTCTCCCGGGCGGGCTGCGCTGGCTGAGCAGATCCGCCAGAGCGAAGCCGCCGCGACTGAGGGCGATGTCGTCTCACTCGACGACCTGCGCGGGCGACTAGGCAGCGATCCGCAGACGTGACCGACGAGCCTTGGCAACTCGCTTCCCCCTAGCGCTCGTCCTGCGCAGCGAGCAGCGCCGCGACGATCCGGTCCAGCGCTGCGAGCTCTTCGGGCGGCAGCGCGCGCAGGGCTACCGGCGGCTGGCCGAGCATCCGGTTGGCCTTCTCCGCCGCGCGCCGGCCGGTGGCCGTGACCGTCACGATCTTCGCCCGCCGATCGGTGGGATGCGGCGTGCGCTCGACGAGCCCCTTCTGCTCCAGCTCGTCGACGATCACCGAGACGTGCGGCGGATCGGTCCCGAGCGCGTCGGCGAGCTGGCGGCCGGTCATCGGCTTCCACGCCAGCCGCCGCAGCGCCTTGATGCGGGCGAAGCTCATGTCGAGCGCCTCGCTCACGGCCCGCTGCTGGTCGTTGTCTAGGACGAGATCCTGCATCGACCGCCACGCACGCTCGGCGACGTTCTTCTCGCCGCCGCGGCGCCGGTATTCGTCCGCGCTCATGACGGCACCTCCGCCAGGCGGCGGGCGGTCTGGGCGGCCGTGCGGTGCGCCCACTGCGTCGTCGTCGCCAGCCCGAGCGCGAAGACCGCCGCGCCGCAGCCGCTGACGATCCACCAACCCGTATGACTTGCCACCGGAAGGCCATCGTGCAACGAGGCGCCGGCGACGCCCGCGGTCGTGACCGCGCCGACGATCGCAACGCCAAGCGACTGCCCGATCATGCGCGAGGTCGACGCCACCGCCGCCGCGACGCCGGCCTGGTCGGCCGGCATCCCCGATACCGCGGTGTTCGTGATCGGCGGGTTGACGAAGCCGAAGCCGATGCCGAAGATCGCGTAGGCCGCGACCAGCAGGCCCATCGGGGTCGTGGCCGTCAGCCCGGTGAGCAGCAGGCAGCCCAGTCCGATCCCGGCGCCACCGATCAGCAGCGGCACGCGCGGGCCGAGCGTCCCGACCACGCGGCCGGAGACCGGTCCGAACAGGAACGTCATTCCCGCCATCGGCAGCGTCAGCAGGCCGGCGTCCAGCGGGCTGAAGCCGCGAACCTCCTGCAAGTACAAGGTGTTGAGGAACAGGAAGCCGGCCATCGCGGCAAACGCGCAGACGGCGATCGCGGTCGCCCCGCTGAACGGCACGCTGCGAAAGAAGCGCAGCTCGATCAGCGGCTCGCGCCGGCGCGGCTCGTAGAGGACGAGCCCGGCGAGCGCCGCGACGCCCACACCGAACAGCCCGACGATGCGCGCCGACGTCCAGCCCACCCCCGGGCCTTCGATGATCGCGTAGGTGATCGAGGCGAGCATCACGATGATCAGCGCCTGGCCGACGGGGTCGATGCGCCGCGCCTTGGCCGCCCGCGACTCCGGGACGTAGCGCGCAGCCAGCGCGATCGCCAGCAGGCCGACCGGGATGTTCACCAGGAAGATCGCGCGCCAGCTGATCCCCACCAGGGCGCCGCCGACCACCGGGCCGAGCGCGAGCGAGATCCCGACGACCCCGCCCCACACGCCGATCGCCTGCGCGCGCTCGCGCGGCTCCTCGAACGTGTTGCGGATGATCGACATCGCCACGGGGTTGAGCATCGAGCCGCCCACAGCCTGCACCATCCGGAAGACGACAAGTGCGGAGACGCTCGGCGCCAGCGAGCACGCGAGCGAGCCGAGCGTGAAGACGACCAGGCCGACCTTGAACACGCGCACGCGGCCGAGGCGGTCCGCGGTCGAGCCCGACAGCATCAGCAGCGACGCGAGCACCAAGGTGTAGGCGTCGATCGTCCACTGCAACTCGGAGACCGACGCGTCGAAGTCGGTCCGGATCGCGGGCAGCGCGACGTTCACGATCGTCACGTCGAGCCCGACGATCAGCAGGCTCATGCAGCAGATCGCCAGGACGCGCAAGCGCCCGCGCCGGTCGAGGTCGGTTGTAGCCATATAACCGTTATAGCAGTACAACCGTTATATGGCTACAACCACGTCCGCGGGAGCCGCCAATCGACGTCTCGACGTTCGGTCGGCGACTAGAGCGGGGCGAGCAGGTCGATCGCGATCCACGGCTTGTCCGCCGGCGGCTCGGGGGCGACCTCGACCCGGAAGTGGCGGTCAGCGGCGGCGATCGCGGCCCGCAGGTGGTCGACGTGAGCTTCGTAGGTGAAGTGCACCGTGAAGTCGTTGTCGTCCGGATCCGGGCGTCCCTCCAGGATCGCATCGAGCGTCGGCAGGTCGGGGTTGTCGAACTTGCCGTTGGCCGAGAAGACGTAGTGCTTGGCCCGCAGCCGCCGGAAGTCCTCAGCGCTGACGTCGTGCGAGGAGCCGTGGTGCTGGACCTTCAGGACGTCCAGCTCCATGATGCCGTCCGGCTCCACGAGCCCGGCCTGCTCGAGGCCGGCGAGCGTGAGATCGCCGCGCGCGTCGCCGGTCAGCAGGATGCGGTGGCCGCCGAGCTCCGCGAGCACCACGATGCTCGACAGGTTCGGGACAGAGGTGTCGTCGTGCGCGGCCGCGACCAGCGGTGGGATGAAGTCGCCCGCCTCGCGCTCGGCCTCCCACTTGTCGTGGAGGTCGGCGACCCGCTGGGCGTCAGGGGCAATGATCGTCAGCTTCAGCCCGCCGTCAAACGTGACGACCCGCGCGGGCTGACCCGGGCCAGACGCCTCGATGAGCCCGTCGATCGGGCTGTTGATGGGGATGCCGAGCGTGCGCGCGTTGTCGCGCAGCGTCGCGCCCTGCCCGACGCTGGCCGCGACCAGCGCGGCCGCCGCGACATCTGGGTGGTCGGTCTCGTCGGCGAGCTTGCTCAGCGCGGCGGCATCAACCGCGGGCGGCGCGCCGACCAGATCCTCGAACGCGTTGTGCCACAACTTGCGGATACGCAGTTGGGCGGGCTTGCTGTCGCTGTTGCGGCGGATCATGGCCTTGGTCAGGTCGATCAGGCCCGCGATGTGGTCCGCGTCGATGTGCGACACCATCGCGAGCTGGGCGTCGATCGCGACGTCCTCGGCGACACCCGCGGTCTCGCGCAGCTTCTCGATCCGCGGCGCGAGGCTCTCACGGTAGGTGCCGGGCGGCCCGCCGTCGATGATCGCGAACTGCGGATCGGCCGGGTCGCCCCAGTGGAGCAGGAGCGAGTCGCCGTGCTGGGCCCGGAGGGCCTCGAGGGTGAAGATCATGTCCTAGACCGCCTGGAGTGCTCGGAGGGTGTCGATAAGACCGGCGCCCTGAAACGAGCGCTCGCGTTGCAGGTCGGTCGCGCTCTCGCAGAGGATCCGCTTGACCTCCTGTGGCTGGCCGATCAGCTCGCGGTAGCGGCCGAGCAGGAGCGCGGCGACGCCGGAGACGTGTGGGGCGGCCATGCTGGTGCCGTCGAGCTCGTCGGCCTGGCCGCCGGGAACCGGGCCGGTGATCTTCTCGCCGGGCGCGACGAGGTCGGGTTTGGCGCGGCCGTCCCCGGTCGGGCCGCGCGAGGAGAACCACGAGACGCCGTAGGCGTGCGGCTCCAGCCGGTGGGTCGCGCCAACGGTGATGACCGCCTCGGCGTTGCCGGGGTCCGTGATCGAGATCGCGCGGAAGCCGTCGCTCGCCACGCCCTGGTAGGCGTAGGTCGTGGTCCCGGCGTTGCCGGCGGCCGCGACGGCCACGACGCCCGCGCCGATCAGCCGGCTGCACTCGTCGCACGCGGGCGTGCGGCCGCAGGCGTAGTTGCGGACCGCGTGGTCGAGCGACAGGCTGAGGTTCACGCCGTGGATCCGCTGGCGGTCGCCACGGCCGTTGCGAGCGCGGATCCAGGAGAGGGCGGCGAGCAGCGCGAACTCGTCGCCGTTGCCCTGGTCGTCGAGCACGCGGAGGTCGAAGAGCGCGAGGCCGGGCGCGACGCCGCGCAGTTCTTGATCTGGCGGCGCGGGCTTGTCGTCGCTGCGCCAGTCGCCCGCGAGGATGCCGGCGACGTGGGTGCCGTGCGGGTGGGTCGGCGCCTTGTAGGCGTGCTCATCGGTGTGCGGGATCGTGATGAGGCGCTCGAGCGCGACCCAGTCGACGGTCTTGCCCTGCTGGAGGGCCGTGTCCAGGTCGTCGAACGCGTCGAACGCGGCGCGGTCGTCGGCGTCGCGGGCGCCGGCGCGCAGCGCGCGCAGCTTCGTGAAGTCGAGTGTCGCGATGACGGTCGAGCCGTCCCCGTACGGCGACTCGAGCGGCACCCCGTCGGCGTCGCGGCGGCGGAACGCCGGATGGGTCGCATCGATGCCGCCGTCGATCACCGCCCACGCGAGCCCGCTGGTGTCGACCTCGAAGACGCGCTGGGCCGCATCGGCCTTGACGGTCCGGCGCGAGTCATAGATCGCGGCCCGCACGGGCCGGTTGGCGGTGACCGACCAGAGGACGGGCGGGCGGTCCTCGAGCTTGTGGACCGGGTCCAGCGCCTCACCCACGATCTTGGCGAGCGGACGCTCGATCGCGCCGTCGGTGAGCAGCGCCGCGGCGAGCCGGACCAGCCAGGGCAGCTCACCGAAGGTCGTCGCCGGATCGTCGGGGCGCGGGAGCAGGGCCAGCGGATCGTCGTCAAAGCGACGCAGCGCGGTCAGGATCTGCTGCGATGGCTCCGCCTCTGGCTGGCCGGCCAGATGCCACCACCAGGGCGTCATCGGCAGGGCGGCCCACAGCAGCTCGCGCAGCGTCAGCCTCGCGACGACGTAGGAGGAGGTGTAGGACAGGTGTGCGTCGCGGCCCCCCTTCCCGCGATGGTCGAGGCGCCGCCGCAGTTCGGCGGCCAGCCCGCCCGCCGTCGCGTCCTGGTGCGGCGTGAGCAGCAGGTCGACGCGCTCGTCGCCCGCCTCGTTGTAGGCGGCCCACACCTCCGGCGCGACCGGCGAGTCCTGCGTGAACCGCGGCGTCGCATGCCCGCCGAAGATCAGGAGATCGAGCTGTTGGGTGTCTACCCGCTGAGGCATCAGAACGCGACCGTCCAGCCTTCTCGCTGCGCCTGCGCCTTGGTGTAGGACACGCCCGAGATCTTCAGCCCCGTCGCATCCAACAGCGTGATGATCCCGCCCTGGTTTCCCAGCGCGGTGGGCTTGATCAACGGCACGCTCAGCGTCTGGCCCGCCGCAAGCGGTCCGGGCGGAACAGCGGACTTGGCCTTGACCTTGTCGGCGATCGTCCAGTCGCTCAGGTCGACCGCGACCGGTGAGGCGTTCAGCAGCACGACGCTCTCGGCCTCGTCACCGCCGCCGACCGGGTTGACCATCGCCGCGAGGATCCGCACTGGCGCGTCCTGCTCGGCGCCGGTCGCGGGCTGGTCGTCCGCGGCGCCGGCGTGGCCGGTCGTGTCGTCGGTGTGCCAGGCCTGGTTCTGGAAGGCGAGGAAGATCGCGACCCACCGGTCCTCGGGCGGCGGCAGGTGGATCAGCAGGCCACCGTCGTTCCAGACACCGTCATCGCCCTGGTGGCCGGCCTCGTTGCCCTGGTTCATGTGGATGTCGTGGATCCCGGTGCTGGGGTCGATGTCCGGGAAGATCTGGTCGGCGTCGGTGTCGCGCCAGAGCGAGCCGATCGCCGAGATCCGGACGTTCGAGTCGGCCAGCGCCCGGTCGACGTAGTGCTGGAGCAGGTCCTCCAGGTCGTTGTCGGGACCCGCGACGTCGGCGGGGATGATGCGCATCGTGCCGGGGTCGAAGAGGTTGCCTCGAATGTAGTCGAGCGCCGCGCCGTTCGGCTGGTGCGTCAGCGGATGCCAGCCGTCGCCGAGCGCACCTATCGCCGCCGTGACCGAATGGGCGAAGTCGTCGATCACAACGTACTTGAGTTGCCGGGCCTCCAGTGCGCCCTGGGAGTCCGACAGCACGTTGACCGGGATCCGAAGGCTCTTGCCATCCTGATCCTCGAGGCGGATCTGGAAATGCACCTTCCCGGTGCCGGACTCGCGCTTGGCCGCCACGGCCTTCGCGGTGAGCACGCCATAGTCCTTGACCGGCATCCGTCCCGTCCTCCCAGCTCCGTAGTAGCGCAAATCGTTGAGCGGCGATCAGCATACGGACCAGGCTGGGTTCCTCCAAACGCGCCCAGGCAACCGGCCCGGCAAAGCTAGATGCGGGCCCCTGCAGCCCGCCGGCGGTCACCACTTGGTCACAACCTGCCCGAGCGCATCGGCGTGTCACGCGCCCTGCTGGTCGCCTCGTGACTCCTCACTCACCCGGTCGTCTGCCTCCGCCCGACGGTCGGCGCGCACCGACCTCCTCGCGCGGCGCTCGGTCCACCATGCGCCGAGCGCCGCGGTGACCGGCGGCAGGCCGAACAGCACGGTCTCCTCGACGGGCATCCCCATGATGTGCGCCACGATGGAGAACGAACCGCTCATATTTTGACACTAGTCGCGCGCACTCGGTGCGCGCAAGGGCTATTGCGACAGTCATCGATTTGCGCTGCTGTGCGGTTCGGGCTAGGCTCGCGGCGCACAACTCAAGGAGGACGTTCGTCGTGAGCCCGATCGGTACCGCGAGTCCCACCAGCCCCGTTGCCGTCCTGCGCCAGCGCCGGGGTGTGACCGCGCTCGACGACAACCAGCTGACGCTGCTGCGCGAGGCGTTCCAGACCGTCCAGGCGCTGTCCGACGATCGTGGCTACCAGTACCACGCGGGCCTGCACGGACTGCCGTTGCCCAAGTACTGCAACGTGGCCCACGGGCAGCCGACGTTCCTGGCCTGGCACCGCGCCTACTTGTACAACTTCGAGCTGGCCCTGCGCGACCAGGTGCCGGACGTCACGCTGCCGTGGTGGGACTGGCGCACGGTGCGCGACGTGCCCGAGGCCTACGCCGCACCGCAAAGCCCGGACGGCGCCGACAACCCGCTCTACTCCGTCCACATCAACGACCTCGCGATCGAGCAGGCGAAGACCGACAAGGACGATCGGTTCGACCATGTCCTCGCCAACTACCCCGACACCCTCCGCGCCCCGGGCCAGCCCGGCGCCCCGGCGCTCCCGACCACCGCGGAGATCGAGGCGCTGCTGGACGAGCCGCAGTTCCTGGACTTCCAGACCCAGCTCGAGGACAAGCACGGCGATGTGCACGTGTGGGTCGGCGGCCACATGAGCGACATCCCGTTCGCCGCGTACGACCCCATCTTCTGGGCCCACCACAGCATGATCGATCGCGTCTGGCGCCTCTGGCAGCTGCGCCACACCCAGACCGCACTGCCCGACTGGCTGCTGCACAGCCCGTTGCCACCGTTCAAGCAGACCGTCGCCGACGTCCTCACGGTCACCAACCTCGGCTACGACTACGCCGTCACCACCGCCCGCGACCCCGGAAGGCAGGCCTGACATGGACCGCTACGTCTCCGAGCCGATGCTGCTGCCGCCGCTGGCCGACCCGGACCTCCCGATCACCCGTACCGACCTGGTGTTCTACGACGTCGACCCACTCGGCCCGAGCTACGTCGCCCACGTCTACCTCGACGCGCCCGACGCCAACATCGACACCCCGCGCGAGGCCTCCAGCGGCTACGCGGGGTCGTTCACGATCTTCGGCCATGGCGGCTGCTTCGGCGACGACGAGCGCCACTGCGCCCACCACGGCCCGGCGGACCCGTTCGACCTCCGCGCGCCGCGCGGCGTGCCACGACAGGTCAAGACCGTGACCGTGACCGACGCGCTCCGCGCGCTCGACGGCGACACGTTCCGGGTGACGGTCGTCCCGGTCGTCCCAAGCCCCGACGGCCCGGCGCCGACCGACACCCTGGACTTCGGCCAGCTGCGGCTCCTGAGCTACGGCTCCTGACGCGACGGCGCCACGGGTCGGGAGACCGTGATCGCTGAGCCGGCCGCGAGGGAGACGTGGCTGGGCTGCGTGTCGGCAAGCCACGCCCAAGAGGGTCCGTAGATGGCCGCGAAGTCCACGTTGAGATCGATGGCAGCGATCTCGTGCAGCGCCCAGGTGGGATGCGCGATGTGGTAGAGCACGGCCGCACCGTTGCGGCGCCGACCAATGCCCAAGGAGTGATCGGTCAGCCAGTGTGCCGGACTGTCGGGCACAGGGAGCGTGCCGATCACCGAGGCTGTCACGTCAATGGTCGAGCCCTTGGCGAACCGGTGCCAGACGCGCACAGAGCTGGAACCTGCTTCGAGCTCTCGGCCACAGGACATCGGGACGCGGACGTATGGCTCGTTGTACCTGAGCCGAGCGATGGTTGCGATGGCCCGGCGCGGAACGAGCTCACGGATGAACACGACGGCACGCTGGCCGCGATAGCGGACGTAGAACCGGAGGTTGATCTCGGGAAAGCGAATGTGACCCGGTATGGGAACGCGCCGGACGCGTGTCTTTGAGAACTCGAACGCGACGAGGCTGACGCGCGGCGAGCCCTCGAGTGTGTCGATCGTCGCTCCCGGAGGCAGATACGGGGTGAGCTGGTCCTGCGAACACGGGAAGGTGATGCCAACGACGTCACGCCAGTCCGCTGTCAGGAACGGTGCTCCGGGCGGCGGAGAGATGTCGGTGACGGGCGCAACGTCGTCCTCGATCACGTTGCTCATTCGGCCATGATATGGGGCCGACGACGCACGGCGTCGGTCGCGAATCGGCCACCCCAGACTGGCACGGCGTCATAGTTGACACTCGTTTACTGGTTACCGATCATCGCCCACACGTCATGACCACAACCGCACTGACGATCGCTGCCTTCGACCAGGCCACCGCCACGCTCGTCGCGGCGGTCGTCGCCGCGCTCGCTTCCCTGCTCTCGCTCGTACCAAAGTTCCTCGAACTGCAGCAGCAGCACCAGCGGCGGCGGCGCCTCATCGCGGAGCTCTCGCGCGAGACGCCCATGAGGAGCTACAAGCTGTTGAGCGTGCGCCTCGGGATGAGCGAGGACGAGGTCGCGTCAATGATCGCCGACATCGATGCCCACGGTGTCCTTATGAAGGACAACGACGGGAATGAGATCAGGGGCGTGGCCCTCGACTCCCGCCACGACGTGCGCTCGTGACTCCGTTAGCAGGAGCGGCGGGCCTGTCGCCACTGCGCGCCAGCGGGAAGCTCTGGGTCGACGCCGCCGCCGGGTCTCAGCTCGGCGCGATCACGGCGAGTCCGTGCTCGCGCGCACCTTCTGCGAGCCGCACGTCGAACGTCATGATCGACGCGACGTGCCCGTTGGCGGCGAGCCGAAGCGCAGTTGCAAGATGGATCGCGTCGAGCGTTGCGACAGCTGCAGGCGAGACCGCCTCAGCCACCGAAAGGATCGCATCATCCATCGGCACGAGTGACACGCCGGCCAACCATGTCTCAATCTCCTCGCGGGCGATGCCGGTCCGAAGCCCCACGCGATGCAGCTCGATCCGAAGCAAGCGGCTGGAGACGACGGCGTCAAACGCGACCAACGCAGCACCGATCACGTCGCTGTCGGGCTCGTCAAGCACGACGCGTCCGAGCGCGCTCGTATCGAGGTAGACACCCGCCACCGACGTTACGCCCGCTCCGCGCGACCTTCCGCCAGCAACGCGTCCGTCGTGCCACCGGGCGTCCGACGCCGAGGCCGGCGTGCGATCACGTCGGTCAAGCTGGCGCTGGGAAGCGTGGCACCGTACTCGGCGACAAGCGCGGCATACGCGTCCGGGACCTGCTCACCCGCAGGTGAGAGGCGCGCAACCACACGACCGTGCTCCGTGACCTCAAGCGACGCCCCGTTCTTGACCCGCTCCAGATAGCGACTTAAGTTCTGACGCAGTTCGCGAACGCCGACGGTCGACATTGTGCGTCAACTGTAGCACATTATACTTCCCACCCCCGGAGTCGGCACCCAGGGGCACGGCCAGAGCACGTTGGCAATTGCTCCGGAACCCTAAGCCGGGGGCTCACGGGCATCGCTTTCGTCGGGGCCAACGACATCCTCGAACTCCCCGCCGTGCGGGCCCCTGCGCTGGCAGCGCACAGACGTTCACCGCGCGCCGCCGCCGTAGGCGGCCAGCCCGTAGATGACCAGGATGTCGAGCCACCGGCCGAACTGGTGGCCGTTCCAGATCGAGAACGCAGCGATCATCTGGATGGCGCCAATGCCGAGCGTGACCCATCCCCAGGTGCTGAGACCGCTGAGGATGTAAGACTGGTCGTTGACGAAGAAGTGGGAGCCGCCGATCGCGGCGATTCCGTAGATGATGTTCAGCACGCTGATCAGCGCCATCATGATCCCGGCGAACAGCATCCAGCCGGCGCCGTCAGCCGCAGGCAACCCGGGCGCCCGGTGTCCGTGGTGGTGGCCGCACCCCGACGACCTTGGTGGCCACACGCACGCAGACGGTGGCCCGCCATCCCGCGATACCACGACGCGGCTGGTCTCATCTCAGACCATGGTCAACGACACGCGCCCGGTGGTCGTCTCGTTCGACGGGTCGGCGCCCTCGGAGGCCGCGCTGCGCGTGGCCGTCGCCGAGCTGCCCGGCCGCCACCTGGTCGTGGTCAGCGTCTGGGAGCCGAGCTTCGGGACCGCGATGCTCACCCCCACCGACCCGAGCGCCGTCGCCTACGGCCTGCCGAATCCGGACGAGATCATGACCGTCGACCGCCTCCAGCGCGAGCACGCCGGGGCGGTCGCCGAAGCTGGCGTCACCCTGGCCGAGCGGCTGGGAGCGACCGCCGAGGCGATGCCCGCGCGCGACGACGACAACGTGGCCCGGACCGTGATCGCCGCGGCCGAGCGGTGTGACGCGGCGCTGATCGTCGTCGGCTGGCGCGGCCTGGGCGCGGTCAAGGCGCGGCTGCTGGGCTCGACCACGCGCCGCCTCCTGCACGACTCGCGGCGCCCGGTGCTCGTCGTCCGCAACGGCGAGGCGTAGCGCCATGCCCGCAGCCGTCGGCGCCGCCACACCTCCGCGGGCCGGACCGGCGCGCAACGCGGGCTGGATGCCGATCGTCGTCCTCGCCTCCGCGCAGTTCGTGATGGTGTTGGACAGCAGCGTGATGAACGTGTCGATCTCGCAGATCGTCGCCGACCTCGACACGTCGATCCAGGGCGTCCAGGCGGCGATCACGTTCTACACCTTGGTCATGGCGTCGCTGATGATGCTGGGCGCCAAGCTCGGCGACGTGCTCGGCCGCTCGCGCTGCTTTGCCATCGGGCTGGCGATCTATGGCCTGGGATCGCTGACGACCGCGATCAGCCCCAACCTCACCGTCTTGCTGATCGGCTGGTCGACGATCGAGGGCATCGGGGCGGCGATGGTGATCCCGGCGATCATGGCGCTGGTCGTGGCGACCTACGACGGCGCCCGCCGCGCCACCGCGTTCGGGATCGTCGGCGGCGCAGCCGGCGCGGCGATCGCCACCGGACCGCTGATCGGCGGCTGGGTGACGACCGAGTTCTCGTGGCGCTACGTCTTCGTCGGCGAAGTCGTCGTCGTCGCCGCCATCCTCCTCTCCCGCCGCCGCGTCCTGCCGAACCTGCCGATCTCCCACCCGCCGCACCTGGACCTCGTCGGCGCCGCGCTGGCCGGCGGCGGCCTCGGCCTCGCCGTGTTCGGCATCCTCAAGAGCAGCACGTGGGGCTGGGTCGAGCCGCTCGCCGCGCCGGAGATCGGCGGCCACGAGATCACGCCGCTCGGGTTCTCGATCGTCCCGTTCCTGATCCTCGCCGGCATCGGCTTGTTGATGGCCTTCGCCGTATGGGAGGAGCGGCGCGAGCGCGACGGGGCCGACACGCTGCTTGATCGCTCACTGATCCGCATCCCTCCGCTGCGCGCCGGCCTCATCGCGCTCACCATGCAACAGCTGACCCTGCTCGGCACGTTCTTCGTCCTGCCCGTCTACCTGCAAGTCGTCCTTGGCCTCGACGCCTTCGAGACCGGCAAGCGCCTGTTTCCCATGTCGGTGACGATGTTCATCGCCGCGCTGGCCGGGCCGCGCCTGGCGGCAGGCTTCGCGCCGCGACGGGTGGCGCAGGCCGGCTTCCTCGCCCTCGTCGCGGCCGCGGTGCTGTTGCTCGACACGATCGACGTCGAGCTCGACGGCACCGCGTTCGCCGTCGGGCTGGCGATCTTCGGCGTGGGCGCGGGCCTGCTCATCTCCCAGCTGGGCAACATCATCATGTCGTCGTCGCCGGAGGCCAAGACCAACGAGGCGGGCGGGCTCCAGGGGACCGCGCAGAACCTCGGCGCGTCGCTCGGAACCGCGCTGATCGGCTCGATCTTGATCGCCACGCTGTCCAGCGGCTTCGTCGCGCGCGTCGCCGAGAACCCACGCGTGCCGGAGCGCGCGCGCCAAGAGATCACCCAACGCGCGCAGGCGGGCATCCCGGTGGTGCCGGTCGCCGACGTCGAGGCAGCGGCGCGTGATGGCGGCGTGACGCCGGCCCAAGCGCAGGCGATCGCCGACGACTACGGCGACGCGGAGCTCGATGCGCTGCGGCGTGCGCTGGGCGCTGTGGCCGCGCTCGCGCTGCTCGCCCTGTGGACCACGCGGCGATTGCCCCTGCGTATGGATGGAAAGCGGTGAGTTGCCTTTCAACAGTCGCCGCGCCGCTGGGCGCTGCCTTCTATGCGGTCGACCGGGACGCCACGCCGAGCGTGCGATAGACCGGTGCCGTCGCCGCCACTTCCCGCCATCGTCACAGCCCATCTCGGATCGCGAGATGTTGCACGGACGCTCTACGGAGCCCTCGTCGGGCTGGCACTCGTCGTCGCTCTCCAGGAACATCCCCCGGCGCCTGGGGCGATGGCCATCCTGCTCATCGTGACGGCCGTCACCGTCGGGCTCGCCGAGCTGTACAGCGAGGCGGTCTCGCTCGAAGCCCGGACACGCGCGCCCCTCGATCGCCGTCAACTGCGCTCGGTTGCCGGCGAAGCAATCGCGGTCATCGTCGGCGCCGCGTTTCCCGCGCTGTTCTTCGTCCTCGCAGCGCTCGGCGCCTGCGACATCGACCTCGCGTTCGCGCTCTCGAAGTGGTCCGGCCTCGCGCTGATCTGCACCTACGCGTTCCTGGCGGCCCGCCTCGCCGGCGCGACCGTGCCGCGTTGCCTCGTCCACGCCGCGGCCCTCGGCCTGCTCGCGGGAGCGTTGATCGCCGTCAAGGCCATCCTGCACTGACGCGCGCGCACCCAGCGCGATGGTGTCACCGCCGGTTTGTCTCAGCCCTCCGCGGGTTGAGGCCGCAGGAAGCCCTGAGGCTGGTGGTCGGCGCGAGGACGCGGCGGCTGCGGATCGCCGTCGCCTGGGCCTTGGATGTCGTTCTTGCGGATCGCGGTGTAGGTGACGAGGGCGATGAAGAGCACCAGCTCGATCGCGCTGACCGTGCCGTCCCCGAGGCCGAGGCCGGTCTGCAGGTGTGGCTTGCTGAACCAGTCGGCGAACGAGGCGCCCAGCGGGCGGGTGACGACGTAGGCGGCCCAGAAGGCGACGACGGGGTTGAGGCCGAAGCGCCACCAGCCCAGCATCGGCAGCGCGATGATGCCGCCGAAGAGGATAGCCGAGGCAAAGAAGCCCCAGTTGAGCGTGATCGCGGTGAGGTCGCCGGCGGCGGTGCCCAGGGCGAAGGTCGCCAGGACGGCGGCCCAGTAGTAGGTCTCGCGGCGGCGGGTGGTGATGGTGTGGATGTCCAGCGTGCCCTCGCTGCGCTGCCAGCGCCAGAACACGATCCCGACCAGGGCGGCGAAGAACGGGGTCGTGACCGCGTAGGAGAGCCCGAGACCGTCCTTGATCCCGTCGGCGACCATCGTCCCGAAGATCGCCACCATCATCACCGTGAACCAGTAGGTCGGCGCGTGGTACTCGCGGCGGCGGTACTGCAGCCGGAACGCGAACGCCGTGCCGAAGACGCCGACGAGCCCGGCGATCGGGACGCTGTGCTGGCCCATGAAGTCCGACATCGCCTCCCCCATCCCCGTCGTGAGGATCTTCAGGACCCAGAACAGCACCGTGATCTCCGGGACCTTGGCGGCAAGTGGCTCCAAGCCACCCGCTTGACCGCGAGAAGCGCGCAACATCGTGTCCTTTCGACGTAGTGGGGAGAGGGGCGCAAGCCGCTCGGCTCGGAACGGCATGACGAGCGCGTGCGCGGAGCGCAGGGTATGGAGGAGTGCCTGAACCCAACCTGAACACGCGCCCGTCCGCGCGCACGGATCTGGCGAGACGCATATCGTCGGCGGCATGTCACCGACGGGCACGGTTGCGGCCGTTCACACGTTGCGCGGCGTGGGTTACGAGTTGCGATGAGCTTCAGCGCGCGGCTGCTGCTCACGTCGCTGGTCACGCTGGCGGTCGGCCTGGGCGCGTTGGTCGTCGCCGGCAACGTGCTGCTCGATCGTCGCGTGGGCGCTGAGGTCTCCAACGAGCTGCGCGTCAACGCCCAGGCCCAGCTCGCGACGCTGGCGATCACGAGCTCAGGGGTGTCCGTTCGCGAGGCGCCCAACGACGAGGCGCTCGATCGCCACGGCTGGGTGATCGATGGTGATCGGGTCATCGAGCGGGCGACCAACGTGTCGGCGGCGCTGGATCGGACGGCGGTCGCGCTCGGTCGCGCGCGGGCGTTCGGAGACCACGATGCCGACGGCGTCGGCGACATCCATCTGCGCGTCGTGCCGATCGTCGAGCCCGGGCGCGCCGGCCCTGTGGGCGCGGTCGTCGTCGCGCTCTCGACCGCGCCGCTGGAGAACCTGCAAAAGCAGGTCCTGGTCGGCTCGCTGATCATCGCCGCGCTCGTGCTGCTCGCGGGCGCGCTGGCGCTGCGCACCGCGATCGGCCGGGCGCTGGAGCCGGTGGTGCAGATGACGTCGCGGGCCGAGGACTGGGGCGCTCACGACCTCGATCGCCGCTTTGACCTCGGCCCGCCGCGCGACGAGCTGACCGGCCTGGCTACGACGCTCGACGGCCTGCTGGACCGCATCGCCGCCTCGCGTCGCCACGAGCAGCGCTTCGCCGGCGAGATGGCCCACGAGCTGCGCACGCCGATCGCCGGGCTGCGCGGCCGGGCCGAGCTGGCGCTGGGGGCGGCCGGCGCCGACGCGATCACCGAGAAGGACGATGCCTTGCGCGCGGTGGTCGCGCAGTCGGCCCGACTGACGAACACGGTCGACACCCTGCTGGCCGTCGCACGGCGCGAGCTCGATCCGACCGAAGGCGCGGTCGATCTGGTCGCACTGGCGCGGGAGGTCGAGCAAGTTGATGTTCTTGAGCCGGCCGGCGATCTGCCGCTCGCCGAAGGCGAGCCCGACGTCCTGCGCCGTGCGCTGGCACCGCTCGTGGCCAACGCCCAGCGCCATGCACGCGAGCGGGTCACGCTGGAGCTGTCTGCGGGTGAAGGCCGGGTCCGGATCACCGTGCGCGACGATGGCCCTGGGCTCGACCCCGGGCTGGGCGAGCGCGCCTTCGACCCGGGCGTGCGCGGCTCTGGAGAGACGTCTCCGGGTGCCGGCCTCGGGCTGCCGCTCGCACGGCGCCTCGCGCGCTCGTGTGGCGGCGACGTCCTGGTCGGCGACGGCCCCGGCGGCTGCTTCGTCTTAGAGCTGCCCGCGGTGCGGTCTGTCGGCGAGCGCTAAGCAGTCAGGTCAACGCAAGGTTGCCCGGTGCACAGTGCGACCATGACCACCACCACCCACGCGGACACCGTTCCTTCGCTCGGGCGCAAGATGTTGAACAAGGTCCCGGAGGTCACCCTCTTCTTCTGGATCATCAAGATCATGTGCACCACCGTCGGCGAGACCGCCGCCGACTACCTCAACGACAACCTCGGCTTCGGGTTGACCAACACCACGTACTTCACCGGCGCGCTGCTCGCCGTCCTCCTGCTGGCCCAGTTCCAGTTCAAGCGCTACGTCCCGCTGATCTATTGGGCAGTCGTGGTCGTCATCAGCGTCTTCGGCACGCTCATCACCGACAACCTCACCGATGCACACAATGTGCCGCTGCTGACGTCGACGATCGTCTTCTCGGTGATCCTCGCCGCCGTGTTCGCCGTCTGGTACGCCGTCGAGCGCACGCTCTCGATCCACTCGATCGTCACGACCCGCCGCGAGGCCTTCTACTGGCTGACGATCCTCTTCACCTTCGCGCTGGGCACCGCGGCCGGGGACCTGCTGGCCGAGAAGGCCGACCTCGGCTACGCGGTCTCGATCGCGATCTTCGCCGGCGCCATCGCGGCGGTCACCTTCGCCCACTACGTGCTCAACATGAACGCGATCCTGTCGTTCTGGTTGGCCTACATCCTGACCCGCCCGCTCGGCGCGTCGATCGGCGACGAGATGTCCCAGAACAGCCACAAGTACGGCGGGGTCGGCCTCGGCACCACCGGCACGTCCTACATCTTCCTCGCCTGCATCCTCGCCCTGGTGACCTATCTCACGATCACCAAGAAGGACCAGACGCCGCCGGATCTCGTGCTCGCCGAGACGTGAACTGAACAGCGAACGACCGCCGGCATAGGGCCCGCGATACTTGAGCCATGGTGATCTACTCGATGGGCGTTTCAGTCGACGGCTTCATCGCTGACCGCGACGGGGCGTTTGCTTGGTCGGGCCCAAGCAACGAGCAGTTCGGCTTCCACCTCGCCGAAGTGCGCGGGCTCGGGGCCTACCTGATGGGCCGCCGGCTCTACGAGACGATGCTGGTCTGGGAGACCGAGCCGTCGCTGCGCAGCGACGCGGACAGGACGGCGTTCGCCGACGTCTGGTGCGCGCTCCCGAAGATCGTCTTCAGCCACACGCTCGACAGCGTTCAGGGCAACGCTCGGCTCGCCCGCGCGTCACTAGCCGAGGAAGTGGCAACAGCCCTCGACGCCACTGAGGGCGACGTCTCGATCGGCGGTGCTGATTTGGCCGCGCAAGCGATCCAACTCGGCCTCGTCGACGAGCTGCACATGTTCCGTTATCCGGTCGTCGTCGGTGGCGGGACGCCGTTCCTCCCGCCAGTCACCGACGAGATCTCGCTCGACCTGATCGAGACGAGGACCTTCGGTTCGCGCGTCGTCTACGAGTGCTACAGGCACGTCCGCGATCAGTCGGATTGACACGCGCGCCACGGCACCCCGTCGTCCCCGTGCCGCTACTCTGCCTGGCGGCCGAGGGTCGCGACGAACCGTTCGATCCGGCGGCGCTCCTCCTCGGGCAACGGGCCGTCGTGTTCGACGAGCAGCGTCATCGGCGCGCGATCGCGAGCCCAGGCACGGGCGTCGTCGCCGAACGCGGGCGCGATCCAGATCAAAGCGAGCCCGGCCGCGAACTCGCGCACCGACGCCTCGGCGGCCGCCGGCGTCGACTCGCGCCGCAGCACCGCGACGGCGGGTCGATCCAGGGCCCGCGCGACGGCGTCGATCGCATCGAGCTCACCGGCGTTCAGGGCCAGCGCCATTTCGCCCTGACGCAGCAGCTCCCTCGCCCAGCCCGCGGGGGCGGCTTCGAGTGCGGAGGCTGGGGTCACGAGACGGAAGACGGGGTCGGTCACGGCGCGAACCGTAGCGCCGTCGGCAGCTCGAAGCGTCCGCGCCTACGGCTGACGCGTGCCTTTGATGGAGATCGAGCGGCGGAACCTTCGGGCCGCTCATCCGTCTAGGCCAGCATGCCGGTTCGCATCCCCGATCTATTAACGCGACTTCGTGTCGGACTGCGGCTGCGACAGCGGCTGCGCCCGCCGGCCGATGTCAAAGGCGACGAAGAGCTTGCCTGGTGGCTGCAGAAGTGGAATCCGGCCCTGACAGGTGACGACTTCGTGCCCGACGACGTCCTGGAGCTGCTTCCCGGTGAGGAGCTCGCGCCGACGTACGAGGGGCGACGCTGGCAGCAGGCACGCGCTGCGGTCCGCCGCATCCTCCAGGAGTCGGGGATCGAGGACACCAACTTCTTCGACGGCAAGGTCGTGGTGGACATCGGACCCGGAGCGCTCGGGTTTCCCGACGCGTGCCCGGCGCGCATGAGCATCGGCGTCGAGCCCCTCGCTCACCGGTTCGCCGACGCGGGCTTGATGCTCTCCTCGGACGCGGTCTACCTCGCCGCTCGCGCGGAGGCGATTCCGCTGATCTCCGGAACGGTCGATGTCGTGGTGGCACGCAACAGCCTCGACCACGTCGATGACCCACGGGCCGTCGTCGCCGAGGCACGACGCCTGCTGCGCCCAGGCGGCACGCTCATCCTGAACTTCGACGTCGACCACACCCCCACGCCGACCGAGCCACACGCGCTCGACGCCGAGCAGGTCCGGTCGTGGCTTCACCCCATGGCGCTCGTCTTTGAGGACGCGTGGACATATCCGCACGGCTACGACGGCCACGCGGTCGTGCTGGTCGCCACCCAGCCTTGGTGACCTCACCGTGCCCATGACCGCTCGGGTTCGCTTCAGCCTCGTCCTCCGCCTCATTCGCACAACGCCGGCGCTCCCGCCGGCGGTTGCCTGGTTCCTCTGCCGAGCGCTCTGCGTCGCAATCGCCAGCGGCGACACGTTCTCCCTGCGCACCACTCCACCCTGCCGACCCGCTCCGCCTCGCCGAACTCGTCGCCGGCTACCACGACGAGATCCGGCCAGAGGCGTGACATGATCATCACGATTCCGCGGCGTCTCCGCCGACCGAATCGCGCCGCCATACCGAGACGCGAACCTGTGCCGGGCACCGACAGCTCCCCTCGTAGCGCCACCCCGTCAGAAGCCGGCCCTCTCAGCGCCGCCTTGGCAGCCGCGTTCGAGAGCGACCCCGTGCTCAGTTGGCTGATCCCGAACCGGCACCGACGGCAACGCCGGCTCGAGCGGTTCTTCCAGTTGGAGTTACGACACGTCGTGCTCCCCGCCGGGAGGGTGTGGACCGTTGACGGGAGCGCCGGCGCGTCGCTGGAGTTGCCCCCGCACAACTGGAGAATGCCGATCGGCGCACAGATCGCACACGGCCCGGCTTTCACGCGAGTGTTCGGAACACGGCTCCTGCACGCGTTCGGGCTGATCACCGCGATGGAGCGCCGCTACCTCCGCGAGCCTCACTACTACTTCCCCTACGTCGGCGTCGCCCCCGACGCTCAAGGACAAGGGCTCGGCACCACGCTTATGCGACCAACCCTGGAGCGCTGCGACCGCGAGCAACTCCCCGCCTACCTCGAAGCGACCAGCGAACGCAATGCCGCCCTCTATGAACGTCTCGGCTTCGAGCACCTTGGCGTGTTCAGGTTCGGCGGCAGCCCACCGCTCTGGCCGATGCGGCGGCCGCCGGGCCCACCGCCGAGGTGAGCGACACCGGTCCGAGCAGCGCGAGATGTTCGACCGTTCGGCCAGTAGGACCGCTCACATGCCTCCACCGCGTTGGCGACCAACGCTCGAGGACTACATCGACGTCGCAGGGTTCCTGCTCGCCGCGACGCCAGAGGCGATTCGCAGCCCTGCCGCGCATCGGATCGGCCGAGTCGGCGCTCCATGCTCCGTTCGCCTCACTCGGAGGCCAAGACGCCTACCCGGATGCTCGACCAGGCCGCAGTCCTCATCGCCCATCTCGCACAGGACCAGCGACGCTAAGCGTTGCGTTGCTCGATTCCTCTGCTCCTCGATGACGGCTACCTGCCCGCCGTCAGGTGGGCTTGTGCGCCACGAACAGGTAGCGGTTGAGACTGAAGAAGTAGTCGGGGCCGAGCCCGGCGAGGTCTTGTGCCCATGCTGTGGCTTCGGCCTCGCTCACGCCGTTGCGACCGGGTACGAACCTGGCGATCAGCTCAAGCATTCCGGCGCTGTAGGTGTTGGGGTCATAGCCGGCGTTGAACAACGGCACGATCTGGCGGTCG